>WHTA01000011.1 GCA_009379825.1 Streptosporangiales bacterium | reverse complement strand
GGCCCGGCGGTGTGGCGGTGACGTAGACCGCTACCCTCTCGCTGTTGGTGCGGTGACCGGCCCGGCGGTGTGGCGGTGACGTAGACCGCTACCCTCTCGCTGTTGGTGCGGTGACCGGCCCGGCGGTGTGGCGGTGGGTGGTGCTGCTGTCCGCTACCCTCTCGCTGTTGGTGCGGTGACCGGCCCGGCGGTGTGGCGGTGACGTAGACCGCTACCCTCTCGCTGTGTCTCTCCTGGTAGATGAGCTGGCCGCGCGGCTGTACTGGCGGCGGATGCCGGCCGTGCCGCCCGACGTGGCGCAGTGGTACGGCGCGCCGTTCCGCGGGTACGCGCTCGGCGCCGTGCGCGAGGTGCTGACCGGCACCTGGCAGCTGCGGCCGGCGGCCTTCGCGACCGTGCGGCTGGTCAGGTACGGCGGGCAGCTACCGGGCGAGGCGCAGTCGGCGGTGTGCGCGATCAGGCTGCGCCGCCCGCTGCCCGTCGTCGAGGTGCTGGTGCCTCCGGTGGACCCGATGAGCCGCACCGACGCGCTCCCGCACCTGAACGGCCTCGGCGGCGGCCTGGAGGTGCGGGCTGCCGACCCGGCCGCGGCGACGCAGGTGCTCGCGGCCGTGCAGCGGTACCTGGCCGGCTGCGAGCCCGGCTGGTACTTCCGTACGTCCGGCACCGACATGCTGTCGTGGTGGCCGGTGCGCGAGCTGCCGGTCGCCGGGGCGCCGTCGACGTACCACCAGGTGCCGGCACCCCCGATGACGGCGGCGACCGTCCAGTGGCGGCTGGACCGGCTGTGTCACCTGGCCGACCTGATGGCTGCCTAGGCGAGGTCCTTGAGCAGCAGGGACACGGTCTTGCCGCCCTTGGTGTCCTGGGTGCCGACCTGCCGGAAGCCGCGGTGTTCGTGGAAGGCGAGGGAGCGGTCGTTGCGGGGCTCCAGGTTGACCTCGCACACGAGCACCGGCGCGCCGCAGCGGCGCTCCACCTCGTCGTAGAGCTGGCCGCCGATGCCCTGCCGGAAGTACGCTGGGTCGACGATGATGCGGTCCAGGTAGTGGAAGTCGTCGTACCGGTCCGCGAAGTACCGGTAGTTCTCGCTGGCGTACGCGGCGCCGGGGCCGAGGCTGAGCGCGAAGCCGGCGACCGCGCCTTCGACGTCCGCGATCACTACCAGCGACGCCATGCCGACGAGGTCGGCAAGCTCCGGCATGGTCAGCTCGCCCACCGCGGGCACGGCGGCGTTGTTCAGCTCGAGCATCCTGGGCAGGTCGGCAGGGGTGGCGTCGCGGTAGGGCATGCGGACAGCGTAGGGGAGCGCGGAACCAACCAGCCCGGGTGGCCGTTACCCGGGTAGGACCTGGGTAGCCGACCGCGTCGGGCGGCCCGCGGAGATGCGGAATCAGGGTTGTCCCCGATGCGGATTGAGGTGTGGAGGGGGAGGATCGGGATATGTACCCTGCGGCAACCACACGCGGCCCGGTCGTCATCCAGCCGTGGTATCGCGTCTCCGACAAGGAGCGAGACGGCGTCGTGCGGGTGCTGCACGACGCCTACGCGGACGGCCGGCTCGACGACCAAGAGCTCGACGTCCGCATCGACCAGGCGCTCGCCGCGCGGACGTACGGTGAGCTGCAGCTGCCGCTTCGTGACCTGCTGCCACCGATGCCGGTGCCGCAGGCCGCGCCAGTTCCGTCAGGGACCGAGCGGTTCGCCGCGGCGATCATGCACCTGTCCGGCTACGCGTCGTTCTTCCTCGTCCCGCTGATCGTCTACCTGGTCGAGGGCAGGCGGCCCACCTACCTGCGGGAGCAGGCGGCCGAGGCGGCGAACTTCCAGCTCACCTTCCTGCTGGCGAACATCGTGCTGGGCGTGGCGAGCGTGTTCGTGCTGCCGGCGCTGCTGTTCCCGGTCATCTGGGTGGGGTGGCTCGTCCTCAACCTCGTCGGTGGTGTCGCGTCCGCCGCCGGCACCCGGTTCAGGTACCCGCTCACCCTGCGGTTGCTCCGCTAGCCGGTTCCTCACCGGGCGGGTGGTCGTCGGTCTCGTCGCGGATGGCCGCAGCGAGCGCGTCGAGTGCCCGCGCGGCCGAGTCTGTCGACTCGACGAGGGCCGCCACGGTGTGGTCCGCCGGCCGTACGCCGCTGGTCAGCTCCTGCCTGACCGCATCGGCCGCCGGACGCAGTGACGGCAGGTCAAGCGGCGGCGTATCGGTGCGCAGCGCCTCGGCCATCGCCTCCAGCCCGCCGCAGGCCTGCTCGACGAACTCCTGGAGTGCGGGCGACTGCGGCAGCTCCGCCGCGTCCTGCCGCGCGACCTCCAGCCGGATGGCGGGGTGGATGAACCGTACGGAGCAGTCGACGATCCGCTCGGCCCACTGCACCAGCTCGTCGTCGTGGGCGTGGCTGGGGTCGCCGTGCAGCCGTTCCAGCGAGCTCTCCGCGTTCGACCGTGCCACCCGGGCGGCGGAGCGCACCGACGTCCGGCGCGCCGCGGTGGCGTCCGGCTGCACCACCACGTCGAAGTAGTCGCGGTACGCCGTCAGCAGGTCGGCGAGCCTGGTCTGCACCCGGGAGTGTTCCCAGGTGGGCCAGAGCAGGTACCCGCCCAACGCGATGAGGCCACCGATGGCGGTGTAGACGCCGCGCTCCACGATGGTGTCGGCCGGGTGCACGCCGACCGTCGAGAGCAGCAGGACGACCAGCGCGGAGAGGAACGCGACGGACAGTGTGAAGTTGGCGAGGAACAACGCACGGAAGCCGAAGAACAGTACGCCGACCAGCGCGATGTCGAGCCAGTGCGTCTCCGGCAGGAGGATCACGAGGACGGTCGCCACCGCCAGCCCGAGTATGGTCCCGCCGATCCGGAACAGGCCGCGGCTGACCGTTGCCGCGAAGGCCGGCTGCAGGGTGAGCAGGATCATCAACGGCAGCCAGTAGCCCCTGGGCAGGTCGGCGATCCGGATGAACGCGTCGGCGGCCGTCACGCACAGCGACAGCCGTACGGCGTGCCGGAACGCCGACGACGACGGCGTCAGGTTCGCACGCAGCGTCTGCAGCGGGTTGTCCATCCGCAGGCTCGTCGGCAGGGTCGCCTGTACGGTGCGGCCGGGTGGCGCCGCGGCCTCGTAACGCCAGGTCGACGCCGTGCCTACGGCGGCCCTGAGCTGGTCCTCGAGCGCGCGGGCACGGGCGGCGGCCGCGCGCACGGTGACGTGCTCGGTGAACGAGCTGTCCGTGGTCCGCGCGGCGAGGTCGGCCAGCGAGGTGGTGGCCGCGGTCAGCCGGCGGACGGCCAGCGCCATGTTCGCCGGCGGGTCGGCGGTGTCGAGCGCGTCACCTACCCGGCGCAGGACGGTCGCCGCAGCGTCCAGCACGTCACGCATCCGACTGCGCGCGGCGTTCGCGCCGAGGTCGTGCAGGTGCTCGGCATGCGCGTTGAGCGCGAGCACCTCGATCCGTATCCGCTCGACCTCGCTGAGCAGCGCACGGAACGCGACCATCGCGGCACTCCGCTCGCGCCCGACGCCGTAGATCGTGCGGTGCACGGTGTCCATCGTCTCGGTGAGCACCGGCCCGCTCGCGGTGCCTGGCGCCTCGCTCGCGGCGTCGGCGAGCTCGCCGAACGCGGTCGCGAGCACGCGCCGCTCGGGGCGGTAGCGCCGCAGCGGCCATGCGGACACCGCCAACAGCCCCTGGAGGACGCCTCCGGCGAGGATCTCGGCCGCGGCGTAGAACGCGGCCGGCGACCCGGCGATCGCGGTGTGCTGTGCCCGCCCGGCGAGGACGAGCAGCAGGATGCTGCTGGTGATCCCGATCTGGGTGGCGGTCGGCCCGAGTGCGACGAGCAGGCCGGCGCCGGCGATCCAGAAGAGCGTGAGGGCGATGGCGAGGACGTCGATCCGGCCCACCAGGATGCCGAGCGCGACGCCGACGGCCGACACCGCGGCGGTGATCGACATCCGGGCCAGCCGCAGGCGGTAGGGACCTGGTTTGTCGGCCAACGCCACATTCTGAGCGCCTATGGCAATTGTCACGCCAGCGAGCATGTGTCCCGAAATGGCGCCGATGATCAGGGGGAGTACCACGCCGATCGTGTTACGGGCGGCAGCGTTGACGGCGAGTTGACTTCGATCGACTCGAATCGCGTCACGCAACGTATGCCGCATATGAGAAGACTAAGGGTCATCGACTGCTCGTCAGGCGAGACGGCATCCGTGTTCCCACGCTCTGCGTTCCGCTGAGCGGTCTCCGTTGTGCGAGGCTTGACGGAAACGCGCGAATGATCAGTATCCTGCCTACTGACGTGGAAGCATCCCGGTGCTGACGGCCGCGTCTGTACGAGCACCAGATCCTTGGGGAGCTGAACGATGCCCGTCATGGACGCAACGCCACTTCGGATCAAGGAACGAGCGTTCGGTGGCCAGCAGAGATCGATCGTCACCCATCGCCCGCGGACGTTCAACGAGCTGGTCATGGTGGTGCAGCAGCTCGCTGTCGACGGCCGGCCGTACACGGTGGTGGGCGCCAGGAGCAACGTGGTGGGCGCGCTCGACACCGACTCGGAGGTCGTGCTCTCGACCGAGCTGCTTACCGGCGTCCGGGAGTTCGACGGCGTGTCGAACATCGTTCGCGTCGGCGCGGGCACGCTCGGTGGCTGGCTGGAGAGCTGGCTGGCGGAACGTGACCGAACGATTGGTCAGTTCCCGCAGTCTCTCCACATCTCCACGGTCGGTGGCTGGCTGAGCACGCGAGCGTGCGGATCGTGGTCGGCGCTGTACGGCGGCGTCGAGCGCGCGCTCCTCGGGGCGCGGGTGGTGACCGCGGCCGGGGCGGTGCTCGAGTTCGGTCCACGGGTGCGGCCGCTCGGCGGTCTGGACGGGCTGGCCGCGCTGATCGGCTCCGAGGGCAGCCTCGGCGTGGTGGGCGAGGTCACGTTCCACGTCCACCACCGGTTGCCCGAGAACCGGATGTGTTTCCTGCTGCCTGACCTGGCAGCCGTGATCGACGCGCAGCGGCAGCTGGTGCAGGGCGGCTACCCGGTGGCCGTGCTGCGTGGCCACAACGTGGCGGAGACGGCGCACATCCTGGCCGACGAGTCGGTCGAGGAGTGCCTGCTGATCGTGACGTCGAGTGGTCCGCCCGAGCTGACCGACGCGCACCGTGGCGCCATTGGCGACGCGTTGGTGGGGCTCGGCGCGCGGCAGCTGCCGGACGACAGCGCGGCGCGGTGGTTCGAGGAACGCTACGCGGTGAGCACCATGATGGAGGACCGCAACCGTGAGCCGGGTTCGGCGTTCGACACCATCGAGGTGTCCGTGCCGTGGTCGACGGCCGCGGCCTGCGCCGACGAGCTCGAGGCGCGCCTCGGGCCGGTGGTCGACCGTTACTACCTGCACTTCTCGCACCCCTACCAGGCGGGCGTGTGCTTCTACAGCCTGCTCTGGCTGAGCGCACACGACGACCTCGCCGTGGTCGGCAAGCTGCGGGACGCCTGGAAGCAGGTGCTCGACATCGTCGAGCGCTACGGCGGCACCGTCGGCCACCACCACGGCGTCGGCGCCGTGCGGGCCGAGCGCTACGGCCACACGGCGGACGCCGAGATCCACCGTGCGCTCAAGCAGGCCCTCGACCCGCGGGGCCTGCTCACCGCTCGGCTGCTGGGGTCAGAAGCCTAGGTACTCGATGATCGTCGGGTCGGCCCGGTCGAGCTCGTTGAGCTTCTCCTGGGTCTGCGCGATCTCCTCGACGTTGAGGTTCTCCAGCAGGCTGCCGAGCGCGGCGTCGTCCTTGCGCAGCAGGAAGACCGCGGCGGACAGCCCCTCCACCAGCTCGTCGACCTTGTCGGCAGTGAGCGGCCGGACGGTCAACCCCATGCCCTCGAGCGGGATGGTCACCAGAGTGGTGTGCCAGATCGCCACGTCGACCGAGCCGTTGTGGATCGCGTTCAGCACCCCTACGTACGAGCAGTCCACGTAGGTGTGCTTCGGCCCGGGCGGGAACTCGGCCTCGGTCAGCGCCTGGTGGTCGTGCGATGACCGGTCGATCGCCACCTTGAGCTTGCGCGGCCGCTTCGGCCCGTCGAGGCGGCTGACCACCACCAGCGAGCCCGGGGTGTAGTAGACGTTCGGGCCGAGATCGACGGTGCGCGTCCTGCGGCGCAGGCCCGGGCGCAGCGACTTGGCGGCGCTGCGGGACATCAGGGCCAGGTCGACGTCGCCGTCGGCGACGAGCTCCGCGCGGGTGGCGGCGCCCTTCTTGAAGTGGGTGCCGGTCGGGACGTTGAACCTGGTGAGCTGCTCACGCACGTTGTGCAGCAGGGCGATGTGGTCGATGGGGCCTGGCATCGGCATCACCAGGTGCACCTGGTTGCGCCCGGACATGCTCCACAGCAGGCCCTCATCTCGTTCTACGAGATTGGTGCCGAGGTGGCCGTGTCTGGAGAGCGTGACGGCACCGGAGTTCTCCAAGATCGCCAACGCCTTCTGCACGGTTCCCGAGCCCACGCCCAGCTGTTGCTGGTAGTCGATCGTGGTGGGCAACCGGCCGCCCGTTGGACGGCCGAGCATGTCCTCGGCCAAGAGCTGAACTGACCGGAGGTTCCTCGACCGGAGGTCGGTCACTGGCCCTGTCTTTGCTGCCGCCTTGTTCCGCATGAAGGCAAGATAACGGGTCGCGTCTATTCCGAGTAGTCGACCTTCGGCATTGCGTAATCATCCGGATGACGAAGCAATCACCTGAATATTGACCCGGTATTTGTGGGGTCGATAGCGTTCGGTCTCGAAGAGTCGCCCCAGGCCAGGCGCTTCTCCCGGTGAGGGGGTGTGTGACGGCACGACAGCCCGAGCTGAGCGGATGGAATGACTTCGATCTTGGCTGGAAGCAGTTCTCCGGAACCAGCCTGGTGGCCGCCCGTTCCCGGAGCCGGGATCTGCGGTTCGCGCAATCGGTCCGCCGGGCTCGGGTGCCGGCGGTATAACGATTAAGCCCCTTGTGCTCCTCGATCGCGGTGGCCATCGTGGCATGGGTGCTGGTGCCGGCTGCACGCGGTGCAGCGCTGATTCGTACGACGGGGAGGTAAATCGTGGGTGAGTTGGGGACTCGTCGCCGGCTGGCCAGGTTCGCGGACGGCGCGACCGGGCGGAGCCTGGTGATCGCGTTGAGCCACGGCATGCTGATGGGCCGGGTGCCCGGTCTGGCCGGGGTGGAGGAACGGGTCGGCCTGGTCGAGCGGGCAGTGCGGGCCGGCGTCACCGGCCTCATCCTCAGCCCCGGTCAGCTGCGCGAGTGCGCCGACCTGCTCGCCCAGCCCGGCGGTCCCGGGGTGTGGCTCACCGTCGGCTGGACCAACCTGTGGCGCAGCGACGAGGCCGCCGATCTCGCCCACGACTACGCCGACGGCACGTACCGCGAGGTGGTCGACCCGAAGACCGCGGTGGCGCTCGGCGCCGACGGGTGCCACGTCTACCTGCTGCTCGGCGCCACGGACCCGCAGGTGGAGGCCGACGACGTCGCCCGGGTCGCTACGTACGTCCAGCGGGCGCACGAGTACGGCATGCCGGTGCTCGTGGAGGCGATGGTCCGCGGCCCGCGCGCCGCAGGTGCCGAACGCGCACCCGGGCACGTGGCGTTCGCCGCCAGGATCGCGGCCGAGGTCGGCGCGGACATGCTGAAGCTGGAGTACCCGGGTTCCGCGGATGCGCTCGCGGGTGTGGTGGCCGACGTGGCAGTGCCGGTGCTGGTGCTCGGCGGCTCGAAGCGGCCGTTCGACGAGGTGCGGGCGGAGGCGACCGACGTCGTGCGGGCGGGTGCGCAGGGCGTCGTCTACGGGCGAAATGTGTTCCAAGCCGACGATCCGGACCGCGCGCTCGCCGACCTCGTCGAAGTCGTCCTCGATAACTGAGCGGGCATGTCAACCACTGCGAGGAGGCAGGCGTGGAACTCGAAGGCAAGGTCGCGATCGTGACCGGTGCCGCTGCCGGGATCGGGCGGGCCATCGCAGGTGGTCTGGCCGCGTCCGGGGCCTCGGTGGTCGTCGACGACGTCGACGAGGCAGGGGCCAAGGAAGTCGCGGCGGGGATCCGCGCGAACGGGGGACGCGCGGAGCCCTGCCCGATCGGCGTCGGGACCGACGCCGCAGCCGCCGAGATCGTGCGGTGCGCGACGGACACTTTCGGCGGCCTGCACCTGCTGGTGAACAACGCCGGTGTCGGCGGCGATGCGCCGCTGGTCGAGTTGTCCGAGGAACAGCTGAAGCGTTCCGTTTCCGTCAATCTGGTCGGGCCCATCCTGTTGGCGAAGCACGCCGCCGGGGTCATGGTCGAGCAGCGGTACGGCAAGGTCGTCAACATCACCTCGCGGTCGGGGCTGCGCGGCAAGTACGGCGAGAGCGGGTACTCCGCGGGCAAGGCCGGCATGGCCGGCTTCACCCTCACCATGGCCATCGAGATGGCGCCGTACGGCATCAACGTGAACGCGGTCGCGCCTGCGGCGTGGACCGCGCTGCTGGAGAACATGCCGGAACCGGAGCGCAGCAGGACGATCGCCAAACGTGAGGACAACGTGCTCGGCCGGGTCGCCCGGCCGGCGGACGTCGTGCCGACCGTCGTCTGGCTGCTCTCCGACGCGGCGGAGTACGTGACCGGGCAGATCATCGAGGCGACCGGGCAGCAGGCGTCGCTGCTGTAGCGGCCGGGGAGGCACGTCATGGCGGATGAGTTGTTCCTCGTCGTGGACGCGGGGACCACGGGGACGAAGGTGGGCGCCGTGGACACCGCGGGGACGATCGTCGCGGCCGCGTACCGGGGCTACCCGTGCAGCTACCCGCAGCCGGGCTGGGTGGAGCAGTCGGTCGACGAGCTGTGGGCGGCCGAGTGCGCGGCGATCGCCGAGGTCGTCGCGGCGGTGGACGCGAGCCGGGTCGCCGCCATCGCGTGCTCGTCGCAGCGCGCGACCGTGGTGCCGGTACGGGCCGACGGCACCGCGCTGACCCCCTATCTGGGCTGGCAGGACCAGCGCGGCGTGCCGTACTGCACCGAGCTGGAGGAGCGGGTCGGCGCGGCAAAGTACTACGAGCTCACCGGGATGGCGATCGACTCGGTGGCCTCGCTGTCGAAGATCAGGTGGCTGCGGGAGCACCGGGCCGACCTGGCGGCCGACCTGTCGTGCTTCGCCGCCCACCAGACCGTGCTGCTGCACCAGCTCGGCGTCGCCGACCACCTGGTGTCGCCGTCCGAGGCGTCGTACCTGGGACTGATGGATGTGCGCACGCGCCAGTGGCACGAGGGCCTCGCCGCCGAGGTCGACGTCTCGGTGGGGCAGCTGCCGACGGTGGTGGAGTCCGGCCAGGTGGTGGGGCGGGTCGGCTCGGCCGCGGCAGCGGCGACCGGCCTGCGCGAGGGGCTGCCGATCGTGCTCGGCGGCGGCGACCTGCAGCTCGGCGCGCTCGGCGTGGGCGCGGCCGAGGGGGTCGTCGCAGTCGGCATCGGCACCGGCGGGCACTGCGTGGCCGTGGCCGGCGAACCGCGGCTGGACCCGGGGCGGCGGCTGAGCTGCCTGGCGCACGTCGTACCAGGGCAGTGGGAGCTGGAGGGGCTCGGCCGGGCGTCCGGCGGCACGTTCCGCTGGTTCAAGGACCAGTTCGGCGACCTGGAGAGCGCACTGCAGCGCCGCTCGCACACCGACGCGTACCAGCTGCTGTTCGACGAGATGCCGACAGGCCCTGGCGGCGCGCGGGGCATCGTGGTGGTCCCGTCGTGGGCGGGGTTGGGTGCGCCGGTCAACGACGACGGCTTCCCCGGCATGGTGCTCGGGCTGCGGCTGGAGCACGACCGCGGCGCCGTGATCAGGGCGTTCGTCGACGGCATCACGTTCGAGCAGCGGATGATCCTCGACGTGGTGCGCGAGGTCGTGGACCAGGTGGACGAGATCCGCGCCTGGGGCGGCGCCGCGAAGGCGGACAAGTGGTGCCAGATCGAGGCGGACGTGTTCGGCGTGCCGGTCGTGCGTACCGGCCAGCCGGACGCGTCGGTGGTCGGCGGCGCCGTCTGCGCCGCGGTGGCCGTCGGCGCGGTGCCCGACTTCGTCGAGGGCAGCCGCACCATGGTGCAGCCGGCCGCCAGCTTCTCCCCGGACGCTGCGGCCGTGGCCGCGTACGAGCGCTACTACGACGTGTACGGCCGCGCGATCGACGCGCTGCGCTCCGCCGGCATCGGTGACGCCCTCCGCGATCTGCCGCGACCCTGACGCAGCGTGTGGGCGACAGCACGGGGGGCGATCACCGCCTCCCGGTTGGCCTGATTCGGTGGCGGGCTGGTTGTATGTCCGAAAGCCGGCGGTGACGGTACGGGTCGTCACTGGTGACGCCGGCGTTCGGGCGAGGGGAGCATGGATTGTCGCCAGAGCAGGCGCCTTTGACTCTGCGGCAACGTCTCGCTGGCAAGCGGATCCTGCTGACCGGCGTCACCGGTTTCGTGGGCGAGGCGCTGTGCCAGCGCATCCTGGAGGAGCTGCCGGAGACCAAGCTGGTCGTCCTCGTACGGCCGAAGGGGAACACCGGCGGGCGCAAGCGCGTCGAGCAGCTGCTCAACAAGCCGGCGTTCGGCGGCCTGAAGGAACAGCACGGCGGCCTGAAGGCGATCGCGGACGAGCGGATCGAGGTCATCGAGGGTGACCTGGCCGCAGTGCCCGACCTGCCCGCCGACGTGGCCGCCGTCGTGCACTGCGCCGGCGACGTCTCCTTCGACCCGACCATCGAGGAGGCGTTCACCACCAACGTGCGCGGCACCGTCGGCCTGCTCGACAAGGTCAGGGCGACCGGCGCGCAGCCGCACTACGTGCACGTCTCCACCGCGTACGTCGCGGGCCGGCGGCGCGGGGCGATCCCCGAGGCGTCGGTCGGGCACGGCGTCGACTGGCGCGAGGAAGAGGCCTACGCCGGCCGGCTGCGGGAGCGGATCGAGGAGGCGTCGCGCGCGCCAGGCACGCTCGCCAAGCTGCGCCGCCAGGCCGAGAAGGAGCACCACAGGGCCGGTCCGCTGACCGCCGCGGGCGACGCGGAGCGCCGCCGCAAGGAGTGGGTGTCCGACCAGCTCAAGGCCGCCGGCAGGGAGCGGGCGCGCTCGCTCGGCTGGACCGACGTCTACACGTTCACCAAGGCGATGGGCGAGCGGGTCGTCGAGGAGCACGGGCACGAGTTTCCCGTCTCCATCGTGCGCCCGTCGATCATCGAGAGCGCCTACGAGCGGCCGTACGCCGGCTGGATCGAGGGCTTCAAGATGGCCGAGCCGCTCATCCTCGCGTACGGCAAGGGCGAGCTGCCCGAGTTCCCCGCGTCCCCGGACAGCGTCATCGACATCGTGCCCGTCGACCACGTGGTCGCGGCGATCCTCGCGGTCGTGGCGAGCCCGCCGGAGACCGGCGACACCGGCTACTTCCACGTCACCTCGGGTGCGCGCAACCCACTGACCTTCAGCGACCTCGTGCACCACGTGAAGGAGTACTTCGAGCGCAACCCGTTCGAGGGTACCGACGGACGGGGCGTGCCCAGGTTGCCGTCGTGGAGCTGGCCTGGCGGCGAGTCCGTGGAGCGGCTGCTGCGCACCGGCGAGCGGCTCAGCACGGTGGCGGACAAGGTGGTCACCAAGCTGCCGCGGTCCAACCGCGTGCGCAGGATGGCCAGTGACCTCGGCCGCCAGCAGCGCAGGCTGGAGTTCCTGCGCAAGTACATGGACCTCTACCGGCCGTACGCGGAGTGCGAGCTGGAGTTCACCGACGACCGTACGCTGCAGCTGTACCGCGACCTGCCGCCCGAGGACAGGGAGCACTTCGCGTTCGACACCTCGGTGGTGGACTGGAAGCACTACCTGATCGACGTGCACTGCGCGAGCGTCACGCAGCCGATGCGGGCGCTGGACGCGGCGCGGCGGCGGCGGGGCAACGCGGCTGCGAAGTCGAAGAAGCTCGAAGCGGGCGACCAGGTGGTGGCGGCGTTCGACATGGACGGCACGCTGCTGTCGTCGAACGTGATCGAGACGTACTTGTGGCTGCGGCTGCCCGAGCTCGCCGGCCTGGCCAGGGCGCAGGAGGTCGGCACGCTGGCGCGGAAGCTGCCGTCGTACCTGATGGCCGAGCGACGCGACCGCGGTGGGTTCCTGCGCGCGGTCTACCGCAGGTACGAGGGCGCCTCGCTGGCCGAGCTGAACCAGCTGGTCGACGAGGACCTCAGCGACCACCTGCTCGAACGGCTCTCCGGAGGTGCCGTGCGGCGGATCAGGGAGCACCGTGCGGCCGGGCACAAGCTGGTGCTGATCACCGGCGCCATCCGGCCGCTCACCCGGCCGCTGCAGCCGCTGTTCGACGAGATCGTCGCGGCCGACCTGAGCGTCGACGCCGAGGGCCGCTGCACCGGCTTCCTCAGCTCGCCGCCGCTGGTCGGCGAGGCCCGCGCGGCGTGGCTGACCTGGTACGCCGGGCAGCAGGGCCTCGACCTGAGCCAGTCGTTCGCGTACGCAGACAGCCACTCCGACCTGCCGCTGCTGAAGGCAGTCGGCAACCCGGTCGCGGTGAGCCCGGACGTCCCGCTGTGGCGGGAGGCACGGAAGAGCAGGTGGCCGGTGCAAGACTGGGCTGAGGGTGCGAAGACCACGTCCAGGTTCAGCCTGCCGGGGAGCAGCTCATGATGCTCGCGCTCGAGCTCTACCGCTCGCTACCGCGATACGTCGCCAGCAAGGTGGTCACCAAGCGGCTGTCCGGCGTGTCCGCCGGGGCGCTGACCCCGCTGCGGCTGGTCAACAAGGACGAGCCGCGGGTGCCGCGGGTGCCTGGCTGGGCGCGGGTGCGCCCCCGGCTGTCCGGCATCTGCGGGTCCGACCTGGGCGCGCTGTACGGAGGCACGAGCCGCTACTTCTCCGCCTTAGTTTCCATGCCGTTCGTACCCGGGCACGAGGTCGTCGGCGACCTGGTGGACGACTGCGGCGACCTGCCCGCGGGTACCAGGGTGGTCATCGACCCGGTGCTCACCTGCGCCGCCCGCGGCGTGGAGTCGTGCGAGTCGTGCGCGGCCGGTCGTACGAACAGGTGCGACCGGGTGACCGTCGGCCACGTGTCGCCGGGGCTGCAGACCGGCTACTGCGCCGACACCGGCGGCGGCTGGGGCGGCCAGCTGGTCGCGCACTCGTCGCAGCTGCACCCGGTGCCAGACACCCTCGACGACCGCCAGGCGGTGCTGGTCGAGCCACTGGCCTGTGCCGTGCACACGGCGCTGCGTGCCCAGGTGCCCGAGGGCGCGTCCGTGCTCGTCGTCGGCTCAGGCGCGGTCGGCTTGCTCACCACGCTCGCGCTGCGTCAGCTCACGCCCGCCGGCTCGCTCACCGTGGTCGCGAAGCACCCGGCCCAGCGCGAGCTGGCCAGGCGGTTCGGCGCGTCCGACGTGCTGGCGCCGAGCGACGTCATTGGCGGCGTGCGCAGGACGACGCGGGCGATGCGGCTCGACCCTGAGCACGACTCGCCGTACCTGCTCGGCGGCGTGGACATCACCGTCGACGCCGCGGGCTCCGCGCACTCGCTGGCGACCGCGCTGCGTACGGTACGGGCCGGCGGCAAGGTGGTGCTCTCCGCGATGCCACCCGCGGGTACCGACCTGTCGCCGGTGTGGTTCCGTGAACTCGAGGTGGTCGGCACCTACGCGAGCGCACGCGAGGAGCAGCTGGATGGCACGACGCGCAGTGCGTTCGACATCGCGATGGAGTTGGCCGGCAGTGCGCCGTTGACCGGACTGGTCGGCGACGCGTACCCGCTGCACAGGTGGAGGGAAGCGTTGGATCATGCCTCGTCCGCCGGACGGTTGGGCACGGTGAAAGTGGCGTTCGATCTGAGGAGCAAGTCGTGACTCGTCCAGGTTTCGTGCTCGAGGTCGATGAGCGCACGCCGCCGCTCGTGGTGCACGAGGGCGACAGCTTCCGGCTGGAGGAGTTCCCGCTCGGCACCCGGGTGGTGTACTCGCCGGAGATGACGCCGGGCATCCCGGACGTCGAGGGCGCGATCAGGGACGCCCTGCTGAAACCGGTCGACGACGACCCGCTGCCGTCGCAGCTGTTCCCCGGGATGCGGCTGACCATCGCGTTCGACGACATCTCGCTGCCGCTGCCGCAGATGCGCGCGCCCGACATCAGGCAGCGAGTGCTGGAGCAGGTGCTCGAGATGGCCGCCGCGGCCGGCGTCGACGACGTGGAGCTGATCTCGGCGAACGCGCTGCACCGCAGGCTCACCGAGGCGGAGCTGAAGCACATCGTCGGCGAGCGGGTGTTCCGGTCGTTCTTCCGCGACGGCAAGCTCTACAACTTCGACGCCGAGGACAAGGAGAACGTCAAGCACCTCGGTCAGACGGAGAAGGGCGAGGACGTCGAGATCAGCAAGCGGGCCGCCGAGTCCGACCTGCTGGTGTACGTCAACGTGAACATCGTGCCGATGGACGGCGGGCACAAGTCGGTGGCGATCGGGCTGGCGTCGTACAACTCGCTGCGGCACCACCACAACAGCCACACGATGGTGCACTCGCGGTCGTTCATGGACAAGGACCACTCGGCGATGCACTCGTCGGCGTGGCGGATGGGGCGGCTGGTCGGCGAGCACGTCAAGGTCTTCCAGATCGAGACCACGCTGAACAGCCACTCGTTCCCCAAGCCGTACGACTTCCTGAACCGCAGGGAGTGGGAGTGGTCGATCCGCGACCAGGGCAAGGTGCTTGCCGCCCGGCGCGGGCTGGCCGTGGCGCCGCCGGCGATGCGGCGCAAGATCTTCCAGGGCGTCCGCGCGCCGTACGCGCTGACCGGCATCAACGCCGGTGCCGTGGAACCGGTGCACGACCGGACGCTGGACCGGGTGTTCAGGCAGCAGGCCACCGAGGTGGACGGCCAGTCCGACGTGCTGGTGCTCGGCGTGCCGTTCATCTGCCCGTACAACGTGAACTCGGTGATGAACCCGATCCTCGCGGCCTGCATGGGCCTGGGGTACATGTTCAACTCGTACCGGGGCAAGCCGCTCGTACGCAAGGACGGCGCGGTGCTCCTGTACCACCCGGTGCCGTACGAGTTCAACCAGCTGCACCACCCGAGCTACGTGGACTTCTTCGAGGAGGTGCTCGCCGAGTCGACCGACCCGGCGACCATCGAGGCGAAGTACGAGGAGCAGTACGCGACCGACCCGTGGTACATCCACCTGTACCGCACGTCGCACGCGTACCACGGGGTACACCCGTTCTACATGTGGTACTGGATCGCGCACGCGCTCGACCACGTCGGCGAGGTCGTCTGGATCGGCGGCGACCGGCGCGCGGTGCGTCGGATGGGCCACCGGTCCGCGTCCACGCTCCCCGACGCGCTCGAGATGGTCAGCGACACCGTCGGCAGCTCGCCGTCGATCACGTACATGCACCACCCGCCGATGACCATGGCGGACGTGCGATGAGCTCGTCGCGCAAGGGCATCGGCAAGGAGCTGGTGCGCGGTACGGCGCGTGAGGTGCGGCTGTTCGCCCGCGGCTGGCGGTGGGGCAGGCGCCCGCTGGTGCCGCGGTCGGCGCAGCCGTACACGCCGGCGCCCGGGCGCAAGGAGTTCCCGACCCGGTGGGCGCGCTCGCCGGGCGGTGTGGCGCTGCGCGAGGTGGTGCAACGGGTCGGCTTGGGGCCGTTGCTGCGGTTCGAGGTGGAGCCGCGGGTGTACGGGCTGGACGTACTCGACGGGTTGCGGTCGCCGGTGATCTTCGTGGCCAACCACTCCAGCCACCTGGACACCCCGATGGTGCTGTGCACGCTGCCGGACTCCTGGCGGCGGCGTACCGCGGTCGCGGCGGCCGCCGACTATTTCTTCGACACCTGGTGGCGTGCCGCCGGGTCGGCGATCGTGTTCAACACGCTGCCGCTCGAGCGGCGCGGCGGGCAGTCGGCGACCACGCCGGGGGAGGTGCTCGACGAGGGGTGGAACCTGTTGTGGTTCCCCGAGGGCACCAGGTCGCCGGACGGCTGGGTGACCAGGTTCCGGCTCGGCGCGGCGTACCTCGCGGCGCAGTACGGCGTGCCGATCGTGCCGATCGGGCTGCGCGGCGCGTACGCGGCGATGCCGCGCGGCCGTGGCTGGCCGGTGGCCGGCCGGCCGCCGGTGCGGATCCGCTACGGCCGCCCGCTGACCCTCGCCGCCGGCGAGGAGCCGCGCGACTTCGCGAAGCGGGTCTCCGCCGCGGTCGCACAGCTGCTGGACGAGGACGAGACCTCCTGGTGGAGCGCCATGCGGCGTGCCGCCGACGGCACCACCCCGTCGCCGACGGGTCCCGCGGTCGCCCCCTGGCGACGGATCTGGGCGCAGACCGCACCACCTGAGGTGCCCCGCCGCCGGCAGGTGTGGGCGAAGAAGCGCAAGCTCGACTGACGGGCCGCGCCACAGCCGACGGGTGCCGTTGCCCGCCCGCCCTGGCCGCACGGGCGGGCGGTCATCGTGCAGAGGCGGTCTTGCCGCCCCCACCGGTGCCGCCGCGGCCATGCCCACGCCCACGGTGTCGTGCGATACTGGGAGTGGCACCGGCCGTCGGGGGCCTCCCCCCTTCTTGGGGGTCGAGCTCGGCGGTCGGCGGGGCCGGGTGTACCGGGGTATGACCGGGAGCCCGGTCCCGAGCCGTCTTCCGAGCAGGGCGGTCAGCGGCTCCTGCGCTCCTTGGACTTCCGGCCCTCATGGGAGCTGCCGCGGGTCTCCTCCAGGCGCGACGCCTTGCCCTTGCCTTTGCTTTTGCCCTTGCCCTTGGCGGTCAGCCGTTGCCGCTCCTCGGCACGTAGCTCGGTGAGTGCCTTGTTGGTCGCGATGCGCGCCTGCTCCGCTGTCGGAGCGAGCTTTGCGGCGTTCTGGGTCAGGTTCTCGAGTCGGGCCTGTAGCGCCGTCACCTGGCTGGCCGGCGAGGCACCCTGCTGCGGCTGCGCCGGCCGCTGCAGCCGTCCCTGCGCGTCGCGGTCGAGCTTGGGCGCCTCGACGATCCGCATCTTCTCCTGCGGCTGCATGTGCTCCGGCGCGCTCAGCGGGATGGTGAGCCGCGACGGTTCGTTCCGCTCGATGCCCCGCCGCACCTGCCAGCCGATCGCGTCGGCGGCGTGTAGCATCGGCCGCTCGGTGCCCTTGCCGAACTCGATCTGGAACTCGTCCCTGACGAGGCCGGCGCCCTTCGCCTCCTGGATGGTCGCCCGGTCCCTGTCGTTGAGGTCGGTGGAGCCGGTGCCGTTCGACCGGTCGTCCATGACCATCAACCGGACGTTCGACCTGCTCAGTCGCCGGCTCAGCTCAGCGAGGCAGTCCTTCCGAGTGTCTTCGAAGTTCTTGGGGTCGGCGGCCGACCGGACGGTGACGATCGAACGGACGCCCTTCTCCGCGGCGACCTCCGCGATGACGGCCGACACCTCCTGCGGCTTCGCCTTGTTCGCGTGGAACGCGTCGCCGGCCACCTCGCGCATGTGCGTGTTCATCCATGCCTGGGCGCCGGGATCGACCACCACGCCGGTCATCGTGTAGAGGCGCTGCCCCTCGGGGAGGCTGGGGTCCATCGACACCGACTCGTCGACGTAGGCGATGGGGTTGTCGGCGCCCCGGCTGCGCTTCTTCTTCGCCATGGCTGCTCAGGGCAGGACGTTTCGGTGCTTCGACGCCATGCACTGATGTTCCCACAGCCGCCACCCGGGTGGGGGACGCTGCGCTTGCCGGCGCCGTCGAGGGGGCTACGACACACCGCGGCGGGGTCGTGACTGCCCGGGTACTTGCCGGATCGTTATCTAATTCCGGCACGACACTCGGTCGCTCAAATTGACTGCGGCACCGACGATTCGACAGGCTGTTCCGCGACACCACAGGCGTGCTCCCGGCACCCCGCTACGGAACGCGCCTCGCCCCCGAACGTGTCAACTCGGTGTTCGTGCAGTGCGTCCCTACTGCAGGTGCCCGGGTGCCCCGGATGCGACAGGAACTGAAATGTTGAAGCTGGTCCTGCTGTTGTTCGTAGTCGTCTTCGTCGTCGGCGTCGTGAACACCATAGTGCGCAAGCAGCGGGTCTGAGCCTCCTTCCAACCGCGGGAAATCCGCACGTACCGTCGCGATCTCGGCGGTTTCCGGCCGGAATGCGGCTAGCCTTTGCCGCATGATGGTCGCCGTGGGCTCCACGAACCCGGTCAAGACCGAGGCGGCCCGCCAGGCGTTCGGGCACGCTTGGCCAGGGGCATCGCTGGATGTCGAGCCGGTCACCGTACGCTCCGGTGTCCCCGAGCAGCCGATGAGCGACCTTGAATGCATCGAAGGTGCGCGTAACCGCGCAATCCTGGCACGCGAGGCGCTGGACGCCGAGTACGGCGTCGGCCTCGAGGCCGGGCTGGTGCACGTCGGCGGGCTGTGGTTCAACTGTGGCTGGGCGGTCGTGACCGACGCCACGTTCCGCGAGGGCATCGGGAGCACCTTCCGGGTGCCGGTGCCCACGGTCGTCGTGCGGAAGGTGGAGCGCGGCGCCGAGCTGGCCGAGGTGATGGACGAGGTGCTCGGCGAGAACGACGCCCGTTCCGCGGGGTACTTCGGCGTGCTGACCGGCGGCGCTGTCACCCGGCTGCGCGCGTCCACCGACGCGGTGGTCGCCGCGCTGGCGCCATTCGCCCACCAGGCCCTATTCGACTGGTTGCCGCGGGATAATGGGTAGGTGCGGTAGGCGGGGAGGGCTTCTGCCACACTCCTACTCCACGACAGGATCGGCGGCTCTAGAGCCCAGGCACAGATGGGCGGGATCGCAATGCGAGTGGTAACGATCTCCGCGGAGTACGGCACCGGGGGCAGCTACGTCGCCCCCCAGGTCGCGCAGCGCCTCGACCTCCCGTTCGTCGACCGGGCGATACCCGAGGGCGTGGCCCGCGACATCGGCTGTTCGCTGGAGTCCGCGCTGGCGCACGACGGCAAGGCGGAGCACGGTCTCGGCCGGCTGCTGGCCGGCGCGGCCAGGCTGCCGAACGTCACGCTCGGCGGCATGGAGGCCTACCTACCGGTTGGTGACCTGGTCTCCGAGGACGAGTTCGTGATGCGTACCGAGCAGGCCATCAAGGAGGTCGCGGCGACGACTGGTGGCGTGCTGCTGGGCCGGGCCGCGGCCATGGTGCTCGCCGACACCCCGGACACGCTGCACGTTCGCCTGCGCGGCGGGAAGGACGGGCGGCTCGCCGCCGTGATGCGTACCTCAGGCGTGGACGAGCGGCTGGCCAGGCGCCGGCTCGAGGACGCCGACCGCGCCAGGACCGCGTACGTGAAGCACTTCTACCGTGCCGACCCGCACGACCCCGCCCACTACCACCTGAGCATCGACACCACGGTCGTCTCGGTGGAGGATGCGGTCGACATCATCGTGCTTGCGGCTGGGCGGCACGGCTAGCCCGTGCCGGGTGCAGCACGAAGGTGCCTGCCACCTTGTCGTGCAGACACTGCCGGTACGGCTTGTCGAAGATGCACCACAGGTAGTTCACGAAGGTGAAGAACGGGCCCACGACGGGCACCGCGTTGATGCCGTAGAACACCAGGTAGCGCAGTAGCGCCCGGCCGAAGCCGACCTTCCGCCTGCCGGTGAACATCACCACGCGCAGGCCGAGCAGCCGGTGCCCGAGCGTGCGGCCGAACCCGGCGACCTGCGGCACCCGGTAGAGCCCGAAGACCACGACGAGCACCACGGCGACGAACCACTCGCTCGTCCAGAACGGCAGCGCCGCCACCGGCTCCGCCGTCGGGTCGTTCGCCGCGAGCTGCAGCGCCACGCGGTGCTGGTTCCGCGCGACGCCGGCGGGGATGAGCAGCGGTGAGGTGAGCGCCGTGAGGATCAGGATGTCCACCAGGAAGGCGACCAGCCGGCGGCCGGGGGACGCGAGGTCCGGCGGCGGGAGCTGACCGACCTCACCCGTCGCGGAGATCGGGCTGCTGACTGATCCGGTCGACGACATGCCCTGATTGTGTCGGATACCGTGCGCCGCTGGTCAACCAGGCGTCGTGGGAACATTGGCGACGGTATCCGATGCGGACGAGAAGGAGCGGGCATGGCCGGCTTGCCGAGCGTGTCGTATTCGATCGTGGTCCGGCTGGACGTGCCGGCGCGCGGCAACATGGTCGGCCTGCTGACCAGCGCCGTGGAGTCGGCCGGCGGCTTGGTCACGGCGCTGGACGTCACCCGGCCTGGGCACGAGCGGCTGCGTATCGACGTCACGTGCCAGTGCCGCGACACCGAGCACGCGGAGACGGTGGTCGAGGCGTTCAGCGCGCTCGACGACGTCCGCGTGCACAAGGTCAGCGACCGTACGTTCCTGCTGCACCTCGGCGGCAAGATCGAGATGCGGTCGAAGGTGCCGCTGCGCAACCGCGACGACCTGTCGATGGCGTACACACCAGGGGTCGGCCGGGTCAGCATGGCGCTGGCGAAGAACCCTGAGGACGCCAGGCGGCTCACCATCAAGCGCAACACCGTCGCCGTCGTCACCGACGGCTCCGCGGTGCTCGGGCTCGGCAACATCGGCCCGGTCGCGGCGCTGCCCGTGATGGAGGGCAAGGCGGCCCTGTTCAAGCAGTTCGGCGACATCGACGCGTGGCCGATCTGCCTGAACACCCAGGACACCGACGAGATCGTCAACATCGTGCAGGCGATCGCCACCGGCTTCGGCGGCATCAACCTTGAGGACATCGCCGCGCCGCGCTGCTTCGAGGTGGAGGAGCGGCTGCGCGAGCTGCTCGACATCCCGGTGTTCCACGACGACCAGCACGGCACGGCGATCGCCGTGCTCGCGGCGCTGGAGAACGCGTTGCGGTGTGTGGGCAAGCAGCTCGGCGACGTGCGGATCACCATGTCGGGCGCAGGTGCGGCCGGGTCGGCGGTGTTCAAGCTGCTGCTCGCCAAGGGCGCACGCGACGTGGTGGTGTGCGACGTGGACGGTGCGCTGCACCCCGGGCGCAAGGACCTGGACGGCAACCTGCGCTGGATCGTCGAGCACACCAACGCGGCCGGCTACGCCGGCGACCTGCGTGGTGCGGTCGCCGGCTCGGACGTGTTCATCGGGCTGTCCGCGCCGAACATCCTCGACGCCGCGGACATCGCCACGATGAACGACGACGCGATCGTGTTCGCGCTGGCCAACCCCGACCCCGAGGTCGAGCCCGCGGCTGCGCTCGAGCACGCGGCGGTCTTCGCGACCGGCCGCAGCGACTACCCGAACCAGATCAACAACGTGCTGGTCTTCCCCGGCATCTTCCGCGGGCTGCTGGACGCCGGCAGCCACAAGGTGACCACGCCGATGATGGTCGCCGCCGCCGACGCGCTGGCGAGCTCGGTCGCCGACGACGAGCTGAACCCCAGCTACATCATCCCGAGCGTGTTCCACCCCGACCTGGCCAAGACGGTCGCGACCGCGGTGCAGAAGGCGGCGGAGGCCGTGCAGGCCGGCGAGCAGTGAGGCGGACGCTCGCCTGGGCGGTGTTCCTGCTCGCGGTGGCCGTACACCTCGTGGTGCTGTACTCGCCGGAGTCCGGTGGCGCGCCGCCGTTCCCGCACGCCGACAAGGTCGTGCACGTCGTGGTCTTCGCGCTGGTCGGCGGCACCGGGCTGCTCGCCGACGTCCGGCCGGTGCCGTTGTTGGTCGCGCTGCTCGCGCACGCCGTGGTCAGCGAGGTGCTGCAGGCGACTGTGCTCACCGCACGCACGGGCAGCGGCTGGGACGCCGCCGCGGACGCGCTCGGTGCTGTGCTCGGCGTACTGCCCGGGTTGCTCGCCCGCCGGCGCGGGCACGCACCCTGACGACGGCTGGCTACGGATCGGTGTGGCCTGTGCGGGAAGTCGGGTTCGCATCGCATGATGGACTCGTGGAACTCACCGGCAGCCTGCTCGTCGCGACTCCGCTCCTGAGTGACCCGAATTTCGGCCGCACGGTCGTCCTGGTGGTCGAGCACGCCCCGTCCGGCACGCTCGGCGTGGTGCTCAACCGGCCCACCCAGGTCAGGGTCGCCGACGTGCTCGAACCGTGGGGCGAGCTGACCACCGGCCCGCAGGTGATGTTCCAGGGCGGCCCGGTGGCGCTCGACAGCGCGCTCGCGGTCGGCGGGGTGCTCGGGCAGCCGGACGACGACGAACCGCTCGGCTGGCGCCGGATCTCCGAGGAGCGGGTGGCCGGGCTCGGCCTGGTCGACCTGGACGCGCCGCCCCAGGTGCTCGCCGGCGAGCTCGGCTCGCTGCGCATCTTCGCCGGCTACGCCGGGTGGGGCGCCGGCCAGCTGGAGGGGGAGATCGACGAGGGGTCGTGGTACGTGGTCGAGGCGGAGCCTGGCGACCCGTTCACCTCGGACCCGGAGCGGCTGTGGCGCGAGGTGCTGCGCCGGCAGGGAGGCGAGCTCTCCCTGGTGGCTACGTTCCCCGAGGACCCCACCCAGAACTGACCCGTCCTGGACCGCCGCCTCGGCACGCGTCTAGGCTGACCGGGTGGAGACCCAGACCGAGACAGCAGGCCAGACGACCGTCGTACCCGAGGAGTCGACCGACGAGCGACTCTCGCACGGCGACGGGGATCACGAGCGCCTTGCGCACTACGTGCGCAAGGACAAGATCGTCGAGGCGTCCGTGACCGGCACTCCGCTGGTCGCGCTGTGCGGCAAGGTGTGGGTGCCGAGCCGCGACCCCAGCCGGTTCCCCGTCTGCCCGGAGTGCAAGGAGATCTGGGAGTCGATGCCCAAGGGCGGCGACGACGACGGCGACTGACTGCCGTGCGGTTTGGTTACCTTGAGCTGCCAAGGTGACGCAATGCATCAACCCTGTCCCACCTTCCGTTGCTTCCAGTAACGTCACCTGACGTGCCGTGTCCGGCACCCTGCGACGTGACGGAGGGACGATGCGACGGAAGATCGGATACGCGTTCGCGGGCGCGTCGGTGCTGGTACTCGCAAGCCTGCTCCCCACCGGTGCGCATGCCGGCGCCGAGTCCGGTCCCGCGCCCGCCGCGGCGGCGGAGTGCACGGACGGCAGCTCCGGCGCCCGGCTGACCAAGGGCGCCAGCTACCGGCACGAGCCGAACCAGCCGAACGACACGCAGCAGGCGAAGATGGAGCGCGACTTCGCCAAGAAGAAGGCTGCGCAGGACGGCGACGTCGACACGGCCGCCACCGTCACCGTGGACGTCTACGTGCACGTGATCACCGACGGCGACAAAGGTGACCTGCCCGACAGCGCCATCGAGGACCAGATCGACGTGCTCAACGAGTCGTACGCCGGCGGCACCGGTGGCGCGGCCACCTCGTTCCAGTTCGAGCTCGCCGGCACGGACCGCACGAACAACGCGCAGTGGTACAACGTCGAGCCGGACACCGCCGCCGAGCAGAACATGAAGAAGGCGCTGCGGCAGGGCGACGCGGAAGACCTGAACATCTACACGGCCGAGCTTGGCGGTGGCCTGCTCGGCTGGGCGACGTTCCCGGCGTGGTACGAGGACGCCCCGAGCGACGACGGGGTCGTGGTGCTCAACAGCAGCCTGCCGGGACAGGGTGCGGAGAACTACGAGGAGGGCGACACCGCCACGCACGAGGTGGGCCACTGGCTCGGGCTTTACCACACCTTCCAGGACGGGTGCAGCAAGCGCGGCGACCGGGTCGCCGACACGCCGTCGGAACGGGAGCCGGCGTTCGCGTGTCCCGAGGGCCGCGACACCTGCAAGGGCAAGCCGGGCGAGGACCCCATCCACAACTTTATGGACTACACGTACGACACCTGCATGTACGAGTTCTCCGACGGCCAGGCCACCCGGATGACCGAGCAGTGGGAGGCGTACCGCACCCAGGCCGCCTAACTACAAGGCGAGCCCGCTTGACTACGAGAAGTGACAGCGCGGTAACTTCGTAGCGCTCAGCAATTGCTGAGCGTGGTGCCTAGGGCGTGCCCGTGCGCCCTGATGGAGGAAGTATGCGGCGTTGGACGTTTCCCCTGCTCGCGACCGCGATGCTGCTGGCCGCCGGGTTCTTCGTGCCGGCCGGAGCGTCGGCCGGCCAGCCGCGGCCGGCGGCCGACGCCGCCGCCGACTGCGTGCCCGGAGCCGACAACGCGCGGCTGTCCAGCGGCGCGCGGCCACGGCTGCGCCCGCAGGAGCCGAACCAGATCACCGTCTCGCAGATCCGCGAGATGGAGCGTGACCTGGCGAAGCGGCTGGCGGCGAAGCGCACCGCCGAGCCACGGATGCGTACGGCGAACGTCACCGTCGACGTCCACGTGCACGTCGTGCACGACGGCGCGGAGGGCAAGGTCGACCGCGCCACCATCGAGGAGCAGATCGCCGTGCTCAACGACTCGTACGGGGGTGGGACAGGCGGCGCCGCGTCGAAGTTCACCTTCCGGCTGGCCGGCACCGACTACACGGACGACAAGTCGTGGGCCGGGGCGACCGCCAACTCCAGCGAGGAGAAGGCGATGAAGCGCAAGCTGCGCAAGGGCGGCGTCGGCGACCTGAACCTGTACCTCACCGACCCGTCCGACGGCGTGCTCGGCTGGTCCACCTTCCCGCAGTGGTACGAGGACGAGCCGAAGAACGACGGCGTCGTCATCCAGTACGGCACGCTGCCAGGCGGCACCGAGGAGAACTACGACGAGGGCGACACGGCGACGCACGAGATCGGTCACTGGTTCGGTCTGTACCACACGTTCCAGGGCGGCTGCGACGGCAAGGGCGACCGCGTCGACGACACCCCGCCCGAGGCCGACGCGGCGTACGAGTGCCCCACAGGCAAGGACTCCTGCAAGGGCGAGCCGGGCGAGGACTCGGTGCAGAACTTCATGAACTACACGTACGACAGCTGCATGTACGAGTTCACGCAGGGCCAGGCCACCCGGATGGCGAACCAGTGGCGGGCCTACCGCAGCTGAGCGAGATTCCGCTGCAGACGGCGCCCGGGGCCGCCGAAGTGTGCCAGGATCTCGCAGATGGCGACGTACACGTACAAGGTGACCGGTGACCCGAAGGTCGCACTGACCGAGGCGCTGTCGACCCTGCAGCAGATGGAGTATTCGGTCACGCAGGACTCCGAGTGGTCGGCGACGGCGGAGGTAGGCAGCTCGGCGAAGGTGGCGCTCCTCGGCGCCGTCTCACCGCACATCAGGCTCAGCGTCCAGGTGGCAGCGCAGGCCGACGGCGCGATCGTCACGCTCGCCCAGACGACCACGGGCGCGGCCGGCGGGCTGATCGGGATGAGCCGGGTCCGCAAGGCCGTGAAGAACGCGGGCGAGGGCGTGCGCAAGGCGTTGCAGGCCACCGGTCAGCTGGTCGACACCCAGGTCAGCTGAGCGGCGCCTTCACCGCCTGACGACCGGCGTGCCCGCGAGCTCGACGCCGGCCGCGCGCAGCTCGCCGAGCGCGCGGTCGGTGGTCTCCTGGGCCACCCCGGCGGTGAGGTCGAGCAGCACCCGGGTGGCGAACCCGGCAGCTGCCGCGTCCGTGGCCGTCGTGCGGACGCAGTGGTCGGTCGCGATGCCCACCACGTCGACGGCGTCGACGTGGTGGGCCCGCAGCCAGTCGGCCAGCTGGCTGCCGTCCGCAGTGGCGCCCTCGAACCCGGAGTAGCCGTCGGAGTACTCGCCCTTGGTGAAGACCGCCGCCACCGCCCCGGCGTCCAGCGCGCGGTGGAACGCCGCGCCCGGTGTGCCGGCCACGCAGTGCCGCGGCCAGGACCGGACGAAGTCCGGGTCGTCGGAGAAGTGCGCGCCGGGATCGATGTGGCTGTCCGCGGTCGCCACGACGTGCGCGTACTCGCCGCCGCGCTGCTGCACGAAGTCGGTGATGGCGGCGGCCACGTCGCCACCCCCGGCGACGGCCAGCGCACCGCCCTCGCAGAAGTCGTTCTGCACGTCCACGATGACCAGTGCCTTACTCATGGTGCACCACCCCCTGCGGCGCACTTTACCCGTGGTGGCGGGGTCAGGCCTCGTAGTACGTGGGGATCGCCGGGTCGCCCTGGGACAGCTGCACGGCGGTCGCAGGCAGCTCCGCGAGCGCGTTCTGCAACCGGTCCCTGCCCTGGGCGAGGGTCTCCTCCCAGACGACCTCGCCGGCGCGTACGAGCGGTACGAGCAGCGGGCGGTCGGCGGGACCACGGGAGCCGTCCCCGGTGAGCAGCTCGGCGGTCGCCCTGCCGTCGGCGCCGATCCGCCGGTACGCCCACTTCCTGCCGCCGTGCGTGGGTTTGCCCGCGGACCGCTTGGCGACCGGCTGCAGCGTGTCCGTGGTCGTGTCGCCGCGGGCGACCAGCTTGTAGACCAGCTCCGCGGTCGGCGCGCCGGAGCCGGTCACCACCGCGGTGCCGACGCCGTACCCGGCCGCGGGAGTGACGGCGAGCGCCGCGATCTGGTGCTCGTTCAGGTCGCCGGAGACGATGATCCTGGTGTTCTTCGCGCCGAGCGCGTCCAGCTCGCCGCGCACCTGGCCGGCCACCGTCAGCAGGTCGCCAGAGTCGATCCGGATGGCGCCCAGGTCGGGCCCGGCCACCTCGACGGCGGCGCGGACGGCCTCGCTGATGTCGTAGGTGTCGACGAGCAGCGTGGTGCCCGCGCCGAGCGTCTCGATCTGCGACCGGAAGGCGTCGCGCTCGTCGTCGTGGAGCAGTACGAACGCGTGCGCCGCGGTACCCGCGGTCGGGATGCCGTACCTCAGCCCGGCCGCCAGGTTCGAGGTGGAGGCGAAGCCGGCGAGGTACGCGGCGCGCGCGCTCGCCACCGCCGCCTCCTCGTGCGTGCGGCGCGAGCCCATCTCGATGACCGGGCGGCCGGCCGCCGCGCTGACCATCCTGGACGCGGCGGCGGCGACGGCGCAGTCGTGGTTGAACACGCTCAGCGCGAGCGTCTCGAGCAGCACCGCCTCGCCGAACGTGCCCTCCACCACGAGCAGCGGCGAGCCGGGGAAGAACACCTCACCCTCCGGGTACCCCCAGATGTCGCCGCGGAACCGGTACTCCGCCAGCCAGTCGCGCGTGCGGTCGTCGACCACGCCGGCGTCGCTGAGGTACCGCAGGACGCTGTCGTCGAAGGTGAAGCTGCGCAGCAGGTTGAGGAACCTGCCGGTGCCGGCGACCACGCCGTACCTGCGGTAGCCGGGCAGCCGGCGGCCGAACAGCTCGAACACGCCGCGGCGGCGCGCCGTGCCGTCGTGCAGCGCCGACCTGAGCATGGTCAGCTCGTAGCGGTCGGTGAACAGAGCGGTACTCGGTTGTTCCACACCAGGAGGCTAGCCGCCCGGCCGGTGGGGTGTGGATGTCGCCCGGGCCGGTGTGCGGGCATGTCACGATGGAGATGTGAGTGTTGCGCCAGTCGAGGTCGAGCGCCCGGAGTCCGACTCCGTCGTCGAGCCCGACCTGCCCTGGGTGACGATCGTGTGGAACGACCCGGTGAACCTGATGTCGTACGTCACCTACGTGTTCCAGAACTACTTCGGCTACCAGAAGAAGCACGCGGAGAAGCTGATGCTCGACGTGCACCACAAGGGCCGTGCCGTGGTGTCCTCCGGCAGCCGCGAGGAGATGGAGCGCGACGTGACCGCCATGCACAGCTATGGTCTGTGGGCGACGTTGCAGCACGACAAGTGAGTGGGTTGCGCAGACAGTGAGCACCGGATTCCGGCGCAAGCGGGACGGCAGCTTCGCGGCGCGGTTCGACGCCGCGGAGGCGGGCGTGCTGCACACCCTGTTCGCCGAGCTGGTGGCGATGCTCGACGACGGCGAGGAGGGCAGCAGCACCGGTGCCACTGCGGAGGACCCGCTCGCCGGCATCTTCACCTCGTACCAGCAGCGCAGCAAGCCGACCGACCCCGCGACGGCGCGGCTGCTGCCGGACGCGTACGGCGAGGACGCTGACGCCGCGGCCGAGTTCAGGCGGTACACGGAGGGCGACCTGCGGGCCGGCAAGATCGACGCGGCCCGTACGGCGGGGGACAGCCTCGGCGCCGGCGGCCGCATCGAGCTCTCCGAGCAGCAGGCACACGCCTGGCTGCGCGTCCTGAACGACCTGCGGCTCACCCTCGGTACCCGGCTGGACGTCACCGAGGACCACGAGGAGGTCTTCGGTCCGCTCGCCGAGGACGACCCGCGCAAGCAGGCCTGGTACGTCTACAACTGGCTCTCGTACCTGCAGGAGAGCCTGGTGCAGGCACTGGCCTCCCGGTTGTGAGTACCCTCTCCTCGTGCTGATCATCGAGCAATCGCTGTACGACGAGATCGTCGCGCACGCCAGGCGCGACCACCCGGACGAGGCCTGCGGGATCTGCGCGGGACCGGCGGGCTCGGACCGGCCGGCCAGGGTCGTGCCGATGACGAACGCCGAGCGGTCGCCGACGTTCTTCCGGTTCGACTCGAAGGAGCAGCTGGCGATCTGGCGCGAGCTGGACGACAACGACGAGGAACCGGTGGTCATCTACCACTCGCACACCTCGACGGAGGCGTACCCGTCGCGTACGGACATCTCGCTCGCGGCCGAGCCGAACGCGCACTATGTCCTGGTCTCCACCAGGGACCCGGAGACCGTGGAGTTCCGTTCGTACCGGATCGTCGACGGCGTCGTCACCGAGGAGCAGGTGCAGGTCGAACCGGTGACCGACCGGGTGGAATGAACACCGCCCGTCAGCGGTTGTCGTCCAAAGACACGTACGAGAACCGCACAGGAGACCTTGCAATGGCGATCGAGGTGCGCATCCCGACCATTCTGCGCAGCCACACCGAAGGCGCGAAGGCAGTGGCAGGTGCCGGTGGCACGCTGGCCGAGCTGCTGGACGATCTGGAAGCACGGCACCCGGGCCTGCGCGAGCGGCTGGTCGACGACGGCGGCCTGCGGCGCTTCGTCAACCTCTACCGCAACGACGAGGACGTCCGGTTCACCGGTGGCCTGGAGACCCCGCTCGAGGACGGCGACACGGTGACGGTGCTGCCTGCGGTGGCCGGCGGAGCGCGCTGACCCATGCCGGCCGCGAGCACGCTGCTCGACACCATCGGCGGTACGCCGCTGGTGCACCTGGCCACGCTGTCGCCGTCCGCCGAGGTGCGGCTCTGGGCGAAGCTGGAGGACCAGAACCCCACCGGGTCGGTCAAGGACCGGGTCGCGCTGGCCATGGTCGAGGCGGCCGAGCGCGACGGGCTGCTGCAGCCGGGGAGCACGGTGCTCGAGCCGACGTCCGGCAACACCGGCATCGGGCTGGCGATGGTCTGCCAGCTGCGTGGCTACCGGCTGGTGTGCGTACTGCCGGAGAACACCTCGGAGGAGCGCCGCCAGCTAATCAGCATGTGGGGCGCTGAGATCGTCTCTTCGCCGGCCGCGGGCGGGTCGAACGAGGCGGTGCGGGTCGCGAAGCGGCTGGCCGAGGAGCACCCCGACTGGGTGATGCTCTACCAGTACGGCAACCCGGCCAACTGGCGCGCCCACTACGAGGGCACCGGCCCCGAGGTGCTCGCCGACCTGCCGACCGTCACCCACTTCGTCGCCGGGCTCGGCACCACGGGCACGCTGATGGGCGTGGGCAGGTACCTGCGCGAGAAGGTGCCCGACGTCCAGGTGATCGCGGCCGAGCCCCGTTACGGCGAGCTGGTCTACGGGCTGCGCAACCTGGACGAGGGTTTCGTGCCCGAGCTCTACGACGAGAGCGTGCTGACCGGCAGGCACAACGTCGGCCCGTACGACGCGCTGCGCCGTACCAGGGAGCTGGTGTCGCAGGAGGGCATCTTCGCCGGCATCTCGTCCGGCGCCGCGCTGCACGTGGCGCTGCGGGTCGCCGACCGCTGCCTGCGGGCGGGTGAGCGCGCCGACATCGCGTTCGTCATCGCCGACGGCGGCTGGAAGTACCTGTCCACCGGTGCCTACGCCGGCACCCTGGACGAGGCAAGCGCCGCCCTGGAAGGCCAACTCTGGGCCTGACGCCGGAATTGTCCTGCGTGGGTTGTCGATCCGTCGGTACCCCGTTCGTCATGCTGTAGGACGTACGGGCCGACGAGAGGGGTACGGCGGTGAAGTTCCTGTTGCTGTTGTACGGCGACGAGGCGGCCGAAGAAGCGCTGCCGGTCGTCGAGAGACGCCGGATCATCGAGGGCCACGAGGAGTTCAGCGACAAGCTGAGCGACGACGGTGTGCACACGTACGGCGAGGCGCTCGACCAGTCCGCGTCGGCGCGCACCGTCCGCGAGGACGGGTTGGTGACCGAGGGGCCGTTCGCGGAGGCGCGCGAGCAGATCGGCGGGTTCTACGTGATCGAGTGTGCCGACATCGAGCGGGCGCTCGAGTACGCGGAGCAGGTGCCGCAGAGCCCGGGGCTGTCGGTCGAGGTGCGTCCGTTGCTGAGTATCTGACGAAGGAGAAGGCAATGGCAGACAACACACTCGACCGGGTGACCTGGTGGGAGCTGCCCGCTCCCGACCTGGAGCAGTCGAAGGCGTTCTACGCGGCGGTGTTCGGCTGGACGTACGAGCCGTTCGACGAGCACGCGATGATCCACACCCCAGACGGCGAGATGGTCGGCGCTCTCGACGGCAGCGCCACCGGGCGGCCGGGGGACGGGATCGCGGGGTACGTCAACGTGGCCGACCTGGAGGACGCGCAGGCGTTGGTCGTCGCAGGCGGCGGCGAGGTGGTGCAGGCACGTACGGAGATCGGCGGCGACATGGGCTGGTGGGCGGCGTTCCGCGACCCGACCGGCCTGCGGGTCGGGCTGTGCACCGACCAGCCGGCTGCCTGACGCCGGACCGCCGGTGGGCGACGTGGACGGGGCGGTCGAGCAGGCGCACCGCGAGGAGCGGTCGCGCCTGCTCGCGCTGCTCGCCAGGGAGCTGCGCAGCATCGACCTGGCCGAGGAGGCGCTGCAGGACGCGTTCGCCATGGCGGTGACGACGTGGGCCAGGGACGGCGTGCCGCGCAACACCGGCGGCTGGCTGCTCACCGCGGCCCGGCGGCGCGCGGTGGACCGGCTGCGCCGGGACGCGACGCTGGCCAGGAAGCTCCCGCTGCTGGTCACCGGCGAGGCCGACGACGGGCCCGGCGGGGAGACCGACGAGATGACCACCATCCCGGACGAGCGGCTGCGGCTGCTGTTCACCTGCTGCCATCCCGCGCTCGCGCTCGAGGCGAGGGTGGCGCTGACCGCGCGGCTGCTCGGCGGCCTGACCACCGCCGAGGTGGCGAGGCTGTTCCTCGTCGCCGAGCCGACCATGGCCGCGAGGGTCACCAGGGCGAAGAAGAAGATCACCGCCGCCGGGATCCCGTACCGGGTGCCCGCCGACGCGGAGCTGCCGGCGCGGCTGCCCGGCGTGCTCGCCGTGCTCTACCTGGTCTTCACCGAGGGCTACGCCGCCACCGGAGGCGACGAGCTGGTGCGTGCCGAGCTGTGCGCGGAGGCGATCCGGCTGACCAGGGTGCTGGCCGGGCATGCCCCGGACGAGCCCGAGGTCCTCGCGCTGCTCGCGCTCCTGCTGCTGCAGCACTCCCGCAGGGACGCCCGCGTCGACGCGGCCGGTGACCTGGTGCTGCTGGCCGACCAGGACAGGTCGCGCTGGCACCGCGCCGAGGTCGAGGAGGGGCTCGCGCTGACCGAACGTGCGCTACGGGCGCCCGGCCGCCCGGGCAGCTACGCCCTGCAGGCGGCGATCGCCGCAGAGCACGCGAGCACGAGCGCCGCGGACACCGACTGGCCGGCGATCGCCGAGCTCTACGCCCGCCTCGAGCTGCTCACCGGGTCGCCGGTCGTGCGGCTGAACCGTGCGGTCGCCGTGGCCGAGTGCGAGGGCCCCGCCGCCGGCCTGGCCCTGCTGGACGGGCTGGACGGGGCGCTGGGCAGGCACCACCTGCTGTACGCGACGCGGGCGGACCTGCTGCGCCGCCTGGGTCGTACCGCCGAGGCAGCCCGCGAGTACGACCGCGCCCTCACCCTGGTCGGCAACGAGACCGAGCGCAGGTTCCTCCGCAGGCGGCGCGTAACCCTCTCGTGACATAGAGTCTCGGGGCCGGTGCTGCACGTCGTAGGTGGATGTGGGCACAATGAGGCGGTGGACGACACCAGGTACTACCAAGGCGGCGACGGCTACGACGACGAGACCCGGCGCCTACCGAGGAGCGAGCGGCGCCTCAGGGAGGACGAGCACCGCCCGCGCCAGCGGCCCTCTCGGACGAGTACCGTGCGGGTGGCGACTGCGCTCATCACCATCGTCTCGAGCCTGTTCGCCGCCGTGTGTGCACTGCACATCCTGTTCGTGCTGCTGGACGCCAACACCGCGAACCCGCTGGTCATCTTCGTCACCGACCTGGCGCGCGGGCTCGCGCTGTTCTTCCACGACCTGTTCACCCCGCAGTACGACTGGCTGCGGTTGGTGCTGAACTACGGTCTCGCCGCGCTGTTCTGGCTGGGCATCGGTCGTGGGCTGGTCATCCTGGTCCGCAGCTTCCGCTGACGCGCAGCTGCACCAGGTGCCAGGACCTGGCGTCGTGCTGCCCTAGGCTGGACTCCCGTGGCAGACGCTCCCATCGGCATCTTCGACAGCGGCGTAGGCGGGCTCACCGTGGCCCGCGCGGTCCTCGACCAGCTACCGCACGAACCCCTCAGGTACGTCGGCGACACCGAGCGGTGTCCGTACGGCCCGCGGCCGATCGCCCAGGTGCGTGCGTACGCGATCGAGATGCTCGACAGCCTGGTCGACCAGGGCGTGAAGATGCTGGTGATCGCCTGCAACGCGGCCAGCTCCGCGGTCCTGCGCGACGCCAGGGAGCGGTACTCGGTGCCGGTGGTCGAGGTGATCAGGCCGGCTGTGCGGCGCGCCGCCGGTGCCACGAGGAACGGTCGCGTCGGGGTGATCTGCACCCAGGCCACGAAGACGTCGGGCGCGTACGACGACGCGTTCGCCGCAGCGCCGCACATCCAGGTCACCACCGCGGCGTGCCCGCGGTTCGTCGAGTTCGTGGAGGCCGGCGTCACGACCAGCGAGGAGCTGGTCGACGTGGCACGGCAGTACCTCGCGCCGATCCAGGCGGCCGGCGTGGACACCCTGGTGCTCGGCTGCACGCACTACCCGCTGCTGTCGGCGGTGATCTCGTACGTGATGGGCGACGCGGTGACGCTGGTGTCCAGCGCCGAGGAGACCGCGAAGGACGTCTACCGGGAGCTGCACGACCGGGGTGTCGCCCGCAGTGACCTGTTGCCGGCGCCCGAGCACGAGTTCCTCTCCACCGGCGACCAGCAGGCGTTCATCCGCCTGGCGCACCGGTTCCTCGGGCCGGTCGTCGACTCCGCCGGCACGTTCGGGGCCGACGTGGAACAGGCGAGCTGACCCGACAGCAGACGTTTGCCTGGTCGATATTGGATCGATACCGGCGTGCCGGCGACACGCAAGTAGGCTCGAGCGGGAGGCCAGGCGCGGGTGCCCCGGCGCCGCGGCCATTGACCAGCACACCAGCGCGTGACGTGCGGGCGGTAATATGGGGGGTCTGTATGCCCGTAAGTGACAGCGACCTGGCGGTGGATGACCGTCAAGTCGAAGAACCCGTCGACGCAGCTCCGGCGCCGCCGGCGCTGCGCCGGGTCCTCGGCATGCTCACCTCGCTGCCCGCGCTCGTCGGTGCCTTCGTCGGTTTCACGCTGCTGGCCATCGGGCCGTTGAAGCAGCTCGACCTGGCGCTGAACCAGCCGTGGTCGGCGTTCTTCTTCACCAAGTACCGCTGGCTGTTCCAGGACGTGATCGACCACATGGCCAGCCAGTGGGTGGCGGTGCCGATCCTCGGCGCGGTGGCCCTGCTGATCGCCGTGCTGCGGCGCTCTTTCCGGCCGATCGCCATCGTGCTCGGCGTGGAGCTCGGCTGGTACGGCGTCGTCGGCACGCTGAAGCTGCTGTTCTCGCGGCCCGCGCCGTTCAGCGACGACCCGTCGTTCTTCAGCGGCAGTCTGCTCACCAACGGCTGGCAGGGCATCAGCTACCCGTCCGGGCACGCCTCGGAGGCCGTGCTGCTCTACGGCGCGATCGTGTACCTGCTGCTGCGCTACACGTCGCTGCCCAGGTACCTCATCGTGCTGTCCGGCGTCGGCGTCGCGGCGATCACCGTCGCGACCGTCCTGAACTCGTTCTACCTCGGCTGGCACTGGGCGACCGACCTGGTCGGCGGTGCGCTCGCCGGCGCGATGTTGCTGCGCGCGGTGGTGGTGGCCGACAAGGTGATCACCGTGCGGGTGCGACGTACCGACGCGGGTCGGGTTAAAGTGGAGATACCGCCACTGATCGGGGTGAAACGCGAGCTGCGCGGTTCCGAGGACCTGCCGCGGGCGACCTCGTCCAGCGGCGCGAACCGGTAGCCCCGCGTGCGACTGACCGTGCTCGGCTGCTCCGGCAGCTTCCCCGGGCCCGACGGTCCGGCATCGTCGTACCTGCTCGAGGTGGACGGCTACCGCGTGGTGCTCGACATGGGCAACGGCGCGGTGAGCCGGCTGCAGCAGGTCGGCCAGCTGTACGGGGTGGACGCGGTGCTGCTGTCGCACCTGCACGCCGACCACTGCCTCGACGTCTGCTCGTACTACGTGGCACGCAAGTACCACCCGGACGGCCCGGCGCCGCGGATCCCGGTCTACGGCCCTGCGGGCGTGCAGGAGCGGCTGGACGGCGCCTACAGGTACCCGGAGCCCGCCGGCCTCGCCGAGGTCTTCGACTTCCGCGAGTGGACGCCGGACGCCGCGCACGAGGTCGGCCCGCTGCGGGTCACCGTGCGCAGGGTGTGGCACCCGGTCGAGGCGTACGCCATGCGCATCGAGTACGACTCGCTGGTGTTCACGTTCAGCGGCGACTCGTCCGTCGACCCGGCGCTCGTGGCGAGCGCGCGCGACGCCGACCTCTTCCTCTGCGAGGCGTCGCTGCTCACCCGCTGGCAGGCGCCGGACGGCGTGCACCTCACCGGCAGCCAGGCCGGCCAGCACGCGACCGAGGCGGCGGCGAAGCGGCTGGTCCTCACCCACCTGCCGCCGTGGACGCCGAAGGACGAGGTGCGTGCCGAGGCGGAGGAGACCTATGCCGGGCCGGTGCAACTGGCCCACCCCGGCGCCGTGTACGAGATCGGCCGATAGGCTCGCCGGCATGCCTCGCCCAGACGAACGCGCCGCAGAAGAGCTCCGCCCCGTCCGGCTGACCCGGTCGTGGACCGACCTGCCCGAGGGATCGGTGCTCTGTGAGTTCGGCCGCACCCGCGTGCTCTGCACCGCCAGCGTGACCCCGGGAGTGCCGCGCTGGCGGCGCGACAGCGGGAAGGGCTGGGTGACCGCCGAGTACTCGATGCTGCCGCGGGCCACCACGTCGCGCAACGACCGCGAGTCGGTGCGCGGGAAGATCGGCGGCCGCACCCACGAGATCTCCCGGCTGGTGGGGCGCGCCCTGCGGCCGTGCGTGGACATGAAGGCGCTCGGCGAGAACACCATCCAGCTCGACTGCGACGTGCTGCAGGCCGACGGCGGCACCCGTACCGCGGCGATCACCGGTGCGTACGTCGCGCTGAACGACGCCGTCGCGTGGATGCACGCCCGTGGCGGGATGATGGCGAAGAAGGCGGAGCCGATCGTACGTTCGGTGGCCGCGGTCAGCGTCGGCCTGATCGGCGACGAGCCGCGGCTCGACCTCTGCTACGAGGAGGACGTGGCCGCCGAGACCGACCTGAACGTGGTCTGCACCGGCGACGGCGAGTTCGTCGAGGTGCAGGGCACCGCGGAGGGCGAGCCGCTGACCAGGCCGCAGCTGGACGCGCTGCTCGACCTCGCGGCGAAGGGCTGCGCGCAGCTCGGCAAGCTGCAGGTGGCGGCGCTGGCCGCCGACCGTGGCTGAGCGCGCGCCGGCGAGGCTCGTCCTCGCCACGAAGAACGCGCACAAGGTCGACGAGCTCGCCCGCATCCTGGCCGCCGCCGAGCTGGCCATCGAGGTGGTCGACGCGTCGGCGTTCGACCAGACGCCGGACGTCGTGGAGTCGGGTGCCACGTTCGAGGAGAACGCGCTGCTGAAGGCGCGCGCGTTCGCCGCCGCCACCGGGCTGCCGGCGGTCGCCGACGACTCCGGCCTGTGCGTGGACGCGCTGAACGGCATGCCGGGTGTGCTGTCCGCCCGCTGGTCCGGCAGGAACGGCGACGACCAGACCAACCTCGACCTGGTGCTCGACCAGCTCGCCGACGTACCGGACGACCGGCGACTCGGCGGGTTCTACTGCGCGGCCGCCGTGGCGCTGCCGAGCGGCGCGGAAGAGGTGGTCGCCGGCGAGGTGCGCGGACGTATCGTCCGGGTACCCCGCGGCGAGGGCGGCTTCGGCTACGACCCGATCTTCCAGCCAGACGGCGACACCCGCACGACCGCCGAGATGTCACCGGAAGACAAGGACGCGATCAGCCACCGCGGCCGCGCATTCCGCGCCCTGGTGCCGATCCTCCGCGACCTGCTGACCTGACTCCCGCCGGTCAGTGGAAGAGCTCCCTGGCCTCCCACTCGATGGCGCGTTCGTCCAGCAGCACGTGGTACGCGGCGTCGCCGAGGGGGATGAAGCTGTCCTCGCTGGCGACTCGGCGGACGCGGCCGGTGAAGCCGGCGTCGAGCAGGGCGGCGATGACGCCCTCGGAGACGCCGCCGGTGCGCCTGGTCTCGTCCACGACGAGCACCTTGCCGGTGGCGGTCGCGTGCTGCAGCAGGTCGTCCACCGGCAGCGGGGAGAGCCAGCGCAGGTCGAGCACGCGGACGCCGACGCCGGCCTGCTCGAGCTTCACCTGCGCGCGCAGGCTCATCCCCAGCCCGTTGCCGAACGTCACGAGGGTGAGGTCGGTGCCCTGGCCGTACACCCGGGCCCGGCCGAGCGGTACGTGGGCGGCCGCCCAGTCGTCCGGCGCCGGGTACGGCGCGAGCCAGCCGTTGTCACCGTCGGTGTGCAGGTCCTTGGTGTGGTACAGCGCGATCGGCTCGAGGAACACGCACACCGAGCCGTCGACCTCGGCCGCGGCGAGGCAGGTACGCATCATGGCGGCGGCGTCGTCGGGCCGCGACGGCGAGGCGACCACCAGCCCGGGGATGTCGCGCAGCACGCCGACCGCGTTGTCGTTGTGGAAGTGGCCGCCGAAGCCCTTCTGGTACGCGTAGCCCGCGACCCGTACCACCATCCCGTTGCGGTACTGGCCGTTGGCGAAGAACTGCTGCGTCGCGGCCTCACCGCGCAGCTGGTCCTCGGCGTTGTGCAGGTAGGCGAGGTACTGGATCTCGGGCACCGGCAGCAGGCCGGTCGTCCCTGCGCCGAGCGCGATCCCGAGGATCGACTGCTCGTCGAGCAGGCTGTCGAACACCCGCGCAGGGCCGAAGCGTTTCTGCAGCCGCTGCGTGACGCCGTAGACGCCGCCCTTCCTGCCGACGTCCTCGCCGAACACCAGCATGCCGTCGCGGACGGCCAGGCCGTCGGCGAGCGCGCGGTTGATCGCCGTCGCCAGGGTGAGCGGCCCCTCGTCCTCGGGCAGCCGGTTCTCGAAGACCCGGGCGCGTACGTCGCGTTGTGCGGCGGTCGCGGCCGCCGCGGCGACCTTCGCCGGGTTCCGCGGCGCGAGCGGCGCCATCACCTCCGCGGCGCTGCCCAGCCGCCTGCTGTCCGCGACCTTCTCCGCGATGGCCATCACCTCGGAGCGGATCCGCTCGTACCGCTCGATCACCTGCCGCGGCTTCGCCAGCCCGGACTCGACGAGCACCTTGGCGGTCGCGATCAGCGGGTCGCGGGCGTGATCGGCCTCGATGTCCGCCGCACTGCGGTACCCGATCTCCGCGTCGGTGCCGGCGTGGCCGAGGTAGCGGACGACGGACAGGTGCAGGAACGCCGGGGAGCGCTTCGTACGGACGTGCTCCACGGCGGCGTGCGCCGCCCGGTGCGCCTGCGCGGGGTCGGACCCGTCTGCGGCGAAGTACGCGAGGCCAGGCCGGTTCCCGTACGCCGCCTCGATCCAGCCGCCCGGGGTGCGCACGCTGATGCCGATGCCGTTGTCCTCGCAGACGAACAGCACGGGCATCGGCAGGCCGGAGTACGCCACCTGGCACGCCGTGTTGATGGCGCCGGTCGCGGTGGAGTGGTTCGCCGACGCGTCGCCGAAGCTGCAGACGGCGACGGCGTCCGCCGGCCACGCGCTCGGGGTCTTCAGCTTCGCCGCGCGCGCGATGGCGAACCCGGTGCCGACCGCGCGCGGCAGGTGCGACGCGATGGTCGACGTCTGCGGGATGATCGAGAGCTCCGCGTTGCCGAACACCTTGTGCCGGCCGCCGGAGATCGGGTCGTCCGCCGCGGCCACCAGGCCGAGCAGCACGTCGCGCAGCGGGTCCTGGCCGGTGACCTGGTTGGCGCGTTCCAGGTAGAACGCGCCCGAGCGGTAATGCAGCAGTGCCGGATCGGTGGGCCGTAGCGCCTCGGCCACGAACGCGTTGGCCTCGTGGCCGGCGGAACCGATGGTGTAGAAGCCCTTGTCCTGGCTGCGTAGCCAGCGGGCGGCGAGGTCGAGGTGCCGGCTGCCGGCCTGGGCGTCGAAGATGCGGGCGAGCTGGGCGCCGGTGAGGGCGGAGTCTGGCCGTACGGGAGCCCCCGGGTCGAGCCGCCGCGCCAACAGCGGCAGGCTCCACACCGTATCGATGAAGTGCCGGTCGATCGCCTCGTCCGGCCCGTCGCTCGGCGGCAAGCGACGCCCTCCTTCAGCTACCCCCGGATGTCTCGTTGTATGCCGACATCACGATCGTTTGCGATATCGGCATACAACGTATCGAACAGCTTCACTCTGCCAGTGTGAAGTCCGTGTTCGGCGTGAGTTCGGCTACGTCCATCTGGGCCTTCTGCAGTTTCCCCGAGTAGTCCCAGTTCATCGACTGCCAGCGGGTCATCTGGTCGAGCACCCAGAGGCCGGACAGCCGGCTGCCGTTGCCCGACTTTCCGTTGCCACCAAAGGGAAGATGCGCCTCCGCGCCGGATGTCGAGTTGTTCGCGCTGACCATCCCCGCCGTGATGCCGCGGCGGAAGGTGAACGCCTCCTTGGCGTCCCTGGTGTAGATCGCTGCTGACAGTCCGTAACCAGGCGCATTCGCCAGGTCGATGGCCTCGCTCAGGTCGCCGTACGAGGCGACGCCGACGATCGGCCCGAACGTCTCGTTCATGAACAGCCGGTCGTCCGGACCGACGCCGTCGACGATCGTCGGGTGGTAGAACATGCCGGCGGCTGGGTCGCCGACGAACCCGTCGCGCGGGTTGTCCGCGGTGATCCTGCCGACGCCGGTCGAGCCGAGCACCCGGTGGTCGCCGACCCAGCCGAGGTACTCCTCGAACCTGGCGGCGAACTTCTCGTGCAGCATCGGGCCGTAGAGCACGTCCTGCATCGGGTCGCCGACCGCGGCGGCGCGGGTGGCCGCGTCGAAGCGGGCGATGAACTCGTCGTGGATGCTCTCGTGCACGATGACGCTGCCCAGCGACGTGCACCGCTGGCCGGCGGTGCCGAAGCCGGAGAACAACGCGCCCTCGACCGCGGCGTCCAGGTCCGCGTTCGGCGTGATGACCATCGGGTTCTTGCCGCCGAGCTCCAGGCACGGCGACTGCAGGTGCCGACCGGCGAGCGCGCCGATCTCTGCGCCGACCGCGCTCGACCCGGTGAAGCCGATCTTGTCGATCAGCCCCGCCTCCAGCGACCGCTCCAGCCCCTGGAACGTCGCGTCGCCCTCGGCGATCACTAGGTTGAGCACGCCGTCGGGCAGGCCGCCGCCCTCGACGAACAGCTCGTACATGGCCTGCGCGCAGGCGGTGGAGTAGTCGGCGGGCTTCCAGACGACCGCGTTGCCGGCGAGCAGCGCGGGGACCATGTACCAGGACGGCACGGCGACGGGGAAGTTGCCCGCGGTGATGATGGAGACGACGCCGACCGGCTCGCGGAAGGTGAACAGCTGCTTGTCCGGCATCTCGCTCGGGACGGTCTGGCCGTAGAGCCTGCGCCCCTCACCGAGGAAGAAGTCGCAGGTGTCTACGATCTCGCGTACCTCGCCGAGCGCCTCGACGTAGGTCTTGCCGATCTCCCGGGTGGCGATGCGCGCCAACCGTTCCGCGTTGGCCTCCATCACCCGGCCGATGTGCGCGATCGCGCGACCGCGTACCGGTGCAGGAACCTCGGCCCAGGCGCGCTGCGCGTCCCGCGCGGCCTGCGCCGCGGCGACGAACGTGTCGCTCGTGCCGAAGCTGACGTCGGCCACCGGCTCGTCCAGCTTGGCCGGGTTGTACGCCGTGACCTTGTTCCCGGTCGCGTCGGTGACCGGCTTGCCCGCGATGACCGAGCTGACGGATCTCATTGCGGTACTCATCCTTTCTTCGGGGCGCGCACGTTCGCCAGCGCCCGGTCGAGCGCTGCCAAGGCGGTGCTGAGTTCATCCTCGGTCACGACCAGGGCCGGACGGAACCTGATCGAGCGTGCACCGCAGGGCAACACGATGACGTGTTCGTCACGTAGCCGGCCGATCAGCTCGTCGCGCAGCTCGGTGGTGGTCACGTCGAACGCACACATCAGGCCGCGGCCGCGCGCGTTCGACACCAGGTCGGGGTGGCCGACGGTCAGCTCCCGCAGGCCGGTGAGCAGCTGCTCACCCAGCTTGGCGGAGCGCTCGAACAGCCCCTCCGCCTCGATGATCTCCAGCAGCCGGGTGGCGCGGACCATGTCGACCAGGCCGCCGCCCCACGTGGAGTTGATCCGGCTGGACACCTGGAACACGTTGTCAGGTACCTCGTCCACCCTGCGGCCGGCCATGATGCCGCCGACCTGCACCTTCTTCGCGAACGCCACGATGTCCGGTGCCAGCCCGAGCTGCTGGTACGCCCACGGCGTGCCGGTGCCCAGCCCGGTCTGCACCTCGTCGAGTACGAACAGCGCGTCGTAGCGGTGACAGAGCTCCTGCATCGCCTGCAGGAACTGCGGCCGCATGTGGTTGTCGCCGCCCTCGCCCTGGATCGGCTCGGCGAGGAAGCACGCGATGTCGTGCGGGTGCGCCTGGAAGGCCGCCTCCGCCTGGTCGAGCGCACGCTGCTCGGCGGCAGCCAGCTCGGCGAGGTGGTCGTCGAGCGGGAACGTGATCGCAGGTACGTCGATGCGCGGCCAGTCGAACTTCGGGAACCGGTCGGTCTTGTTCGGGTCGGTGTTGGTCAGCGACATGGTGTAGCCGGTGCGGCCGTGGAACGCGCGGGTCAGGTGCAGCACCTTCGTGCCCAGGTCGCGAGACCGGCCGGCGGCCTCGTTGCGCCTGCTCTTCCAGTCGAACGCGGCCTTCAGCGCGTTCTCCACGGCGAGGCCGCCGCCCTCGACGAAGAACAGGTGCGGCAGCGCCGGGTCGCCGAGCACCCGGCTGAAGGTCGCCACGAACTCGGCGTACGCGGTGGAGTAGACGTCGGAGTTGGCCGGCTTGTTCGCCGCGATGTCCGCCAGGTGGCGCATGAACGCGGCGTCCTCGACGATGCCCGGCGGGTTCGCGCCGAGCGGGGCGGACGCGAAGAACGTGTAGAAGTCCAGGTAGCGCGCGCCGGTGCGGGCGTCGACCAGCCACGAGCCTGAGCTCTTCGCGGTGTCGAGGACCAGCTTGAAGCCGTCCACGAGCAGGTGCTGGCGCAATGATTCGTGGACCTGCTCGGGGGTCACCTGCACCGAGGTGAGCTGGTCGCGGGTGATGGGCATGCGGGACCCCCCTTCGCGGTCGTGAATATTATCCGGATTGATCGTCGAATCTAAGGAAGAACTATAGAGATCGTACCTCGAAGGCGGTAGATCGTCCGGTAATGATCTCTCGACGGTAGGGGCTGGCCCCCGCTGGTTTACTGGGCGCCTGCCCCCTGGCTGGCGACATCGTCCGTCGCGTAGCGTCGGTCCCGGACGTGGGGACTTGGCCGGAGGTCGGATGGAAGATCAGCTGTTGTCGTACCTCATGCCTGCCGTGTCTTCTCCCTGGCTCTACCTGGTGATCCTGCTGCTCGCCGCCATCGACGGGGTCTTCCCGCTGGTGCCGAGCGAGTCCGTCGTCATCACCGCAGGTGCGTTCGCGACGGCCACCGGGCAGCCGAACCTGCTGGCGGTCGTCGTCGTCGCGGCCGCGGGCGCCTATCTCGGTGACAACACTGCGTATCTGCTGGGGCGGTTCGCGGAGCGCCGGCTGGCCGGCCGGCTGTGGCGGTCGCCGCGGCGTGCGCGGATCCACGAGTGGGCGCAGCACGCGCTCCAGGAACGCGGCGGGCAGATGATCATCGTGGCGAGGTTCCTGCCCGGCGGCCGGGTGGCTGCCTCGCTCTCCGCCGGCGCGCTCGGCTACCCAGGCCCGAGCTACCGCGCCTACGCCGCTGTGGCGGCGGTGATCTGGGGTACGTACTCGGCCATGCTGGGGTACGTGGGCGGTGTCGCCTTCCAGGAGCACCCGCTACGCGGCATGCTGCTCGGCCTGGCCATCGGCATGGCGCTGACCGTGCTCATCGAGGTGGCGAGGCGGGTCAGGAGCCGGGTTCAGCTCAGGCGTGCCCCCGGCCAGGAGTACACGTCGACCACCCTGGCGAACCCGCGGTCGACGAGCGCGTCCTCGAGCGAGACGTCGTCCTCGGCGCACACCACCACGAGCTGCGCGTCTCCGCGGGCGAGCGACTCGGCCGTCGCGGCGTCGACCAGCCCGCCGCGGTGCCCGCCGGTGACCCGGTCCACCAACCCTGTGGTGCCGCCGGGCCCGTAGCCCGGCGTCGCGGCCCGCTGGCTCAGTAGCGCGTACCCGTCGCCGTCACCGAGGACCGTGACGTCCGCGCTCGCGGGGTCGACCGCGCCGAACGCGTGCAGCGGCGAGGTCGGCAGGGCCGCAGGCGGGTCGACAGGTGCCGCGTCGCCACTGCCGCCCGCGCCGTCCGCCGGCAGCGCCAGCCGCCAGTACGAGGACCGGTGGCGCAGGCCGAGCGTGGCGAAGCAGCCAAGCTGCCTGATGTCCTTGCGCGGCACGTCGGTGAACGCGGGCCGCTCCCTGACCGCGCGGAGCAGCTCGACCATCGCGTCGCTCCACCAGCCCTCGTCGGCGGCGGCGATGTCGTCCACGTACCACTGGTCGCCGTGCGGCACGGTGACCGCGCAACCGACGACGTCGGCGCCGTAGGTGACCACGCGGACGACGGTGTCCTCGTCGGCGAGGTGCGCGGCGAGGTCGCGCTGGAGCTGCTCGTCGGCGTCCGCCGCGGCCTGGAAGTACTCCGGCTCCCACTCGGCGCGCAACTGACGCCCACGGCCGGCGATGGCGGCGATGGCGGGCAGATCCTCTTCGTTGGCAAGCCGTACCGTCGGGGACATCCCACTCCATTCGCGGTCGGGCGACACCCCGCACCGTACCCCGCGAGGTGCCGCGATGGTCCGCGACACTAGGGGACGCGCTCGCGCGCCCGGCGGACGACCGCGACCGCGGCGATCGCCGGTGGGGTGAGAACGGTGGGGACGAGCCAGAATGCCACGATCTGGAGGAGCGCCTCGTCGTCGATCCGCAGCGTCTCGCCGGCGGGCGGGGTGATCCAGGATCCGCCGACCAGCTGGGTAGTGACCTGGCAGCCGAGGTGGAAGCCGACGGAGGTCCACAGGTTGCCGGTCAGTGCGCGGAACATGCCAAGAGCGATGGCGAAGGTGAGGAACAACACCAGCCGGTCCGGGCTCCGTGCGGCGCCGATCAGCAGCCCCCAACCGGTGCAGAGGACGGCCTGCCCGAGCACGCACGCCCATGCCGGCCAGTGGTCGGCGAGGTTGCGGTAGACGTAACCGCGGAAGACCAACTCCTCCGGCAGGGCCTAGTACAGGAGGACCAACGGGACCGCGGCCGTTGCCAGGCAGGCAGCAGCCACGCCGCCATCCCGAGCAGCAGGTACCGTCCGCCGGTCCGCAGCGAGGTGAGTGCCTGGTCCGGCCACGGCCGACGGTCCAGCCACCTGCGGGCCGCATAGATCAGCGGGACGGTCAGGCTGGTCGCGAGCACCGCGCGTACGGTGTGCCCGGCGCGCCGGCGGCGGCTCGAACACCAGACCGAGCAGGTGGTGCAGCACCAGCCACCACCAAGCCGTCACGGCGAGGAGTACGACGGCGATCCGCATAGCGGTGCGGGCGCCACCGTCGGCAACGGTGGGCGGCGAGAGCTGATCCTTCACGGCGTGCGGGAGGAGGGACTCGAACCCACACACCCGAAGGCACCAGGACCTAAACCTGGCGCGTCTACCAATTCCGCCACTCCCGCGTGTGTGCAGAGTTCATGGTACGGGTGGGACGGTCGCGCGCAGGAAGCCGGTGACGAGGTCGGTCACCTCGGCGGGACGTTCCAGGCTGGGCAGGTGGCCGGCCCACGGCAGCTCGCGGTGTTCCGCGTGCGGGAGCAGGCCGGCCAGGTCCGCGGCGACCTGCCGGAAGTCGGGCAGGTCGCGGCCGCCGGAGACGGCCAGGCAGCTGGCGGTGACGGCGGCGAGGTCGACCGCCGCCTCGGTGGACGACTGCGGCGCGACCGCGGCTAGCTGCACGTCGAACGCGTGCCGCTGTATCAGCCGTACCCGGTCGCGGGTCGGCCCGTCGGCGTCCGGGCCGACGAACGTCGAGACGTTCAGCTCCACCGCGCCCGCGACGTCGCCGGCCCCGAGCAGGGCGTCCTCGCACTCGCCGAACGACCGCAGCGCAGGACCAGGCACCTGTCCCGGCCGGCCGGCGCAGAGCAGCACCATGGCAGGCACCAGGTGCGGCCAGCGCGCGGCGACCTCGAGCGCGACCCGGCCGCCGAACGACGACCCGACGACCGCCACCTCGTCGTAGCCGAGCGCACGGAGCAGCTCGACCACGTCCTCGGCGTTGCTGTACGGCCGGTCGGCGACCGGGGTCTCGCCGAAGCCGCGCAGGTCGGCGCGCACCACCCGGTAGCCGGCGGCCACCAGTGCCGGCCACTGCGGCTCCCACATCCGCCGGTCGCACACCGCGGAGTGCAGCAACAACAGCGCGGGACCGCTGCCGGCGACGTCGTGCGCAAGGCCCACCCGGCGGCCGGTCAGTCCACGTCCTTCAGCAGGCGTGCGACGTGGCCGGTGGCCTTCACGTTGTACATGGCCATGGCGACCGTGCCGTCCTCTGCGACGAGGAACGTGGACCTGATGACGCCGACCACCGTGCGACCGTAGTTCTGCTTCTCGCCGTACGCGCCGTACGCCGTCAGCACCGCGCGGTCCGGGTCGGCCAGCAGCGGGAAGGTGAGGCCCTCGGCGTCCCTGAACTCCGCCAGCTTCGCCGGTTCGTCGGGGGAGATGCCCACGACGGCGTAGCCGGCGCCGGACAGTGCGGCGAGGTTGTCCCTGAAGTCGCAGGCCTGCGTGGTGCAGCCGGGTGTCATGGCGGCCGGGTAGAAGTACACGACCACCTTGCGGCCGGCGTAGTCGGCGAGCGACACCTGGTTGCCGTCCTGGTCGGTGAGGGTGAAAGGGGGCGCGGTGTCGCCGGGCGCGAGCCGGCTCGCGGCAGTAGTCATGCGTCCGACCGTATCGTCCTCGGCGGGGTGAATTGGTCGAGGCCAGGGCCTTACTGGATACTGTCCGGACGAGGGAAGGCGTAGGAGGGTCAACCCGTGAGTGAGCCCACCGGAAGCCCCGGGGAGCTGGAGCGCCAGATCGAGCAGGCGCGTACCGACCTGGCACGGTCGGTGGACGCGATCGTCGATCGGGTCCACCCGAAGAAGGTGGTGCAGCGTTCCCTTGGCCGGATCAAGCAACGCGTCGGGGTCGGCGGTACGCCCGTGGCCGGCCAGCTCGAACACCCGCCGGGCGAAGAACCAGGTCCGGCGATCCGCAAGGAGCTGGTGATCGCGGCCGCGGTGGTGGTCGCCGCGGGAACGGTGGCCGTGGTGGTCTGGCGGCGCCGCAACTCCTGAGGCGCGATACTGTCTTGACGTGAGTGTCGAGTCCACAGCGCGTTCGTCGCTGAACGACGGCCTGCCGATCCGGTTGCTGCACGACCGGGTGCTCGTGCACGTCGAAGGCAAGGACGGTGAGCGCAAGTCGGCCGGTGGCCTGGTCATCCCCGCGACCGCCTCGATGGGTAAGCGGCTGGTCTGGGCGGAGACCGTGGCGGTCGGCAACAACGTCCGCACGATCAAGGTCGGCGACCAGGTGCTCTTCGACCCGGAGGAGCCTGCCGAGGTCGAGGTGCGCGGGGTCGACTACGTGCTGCTGCGAGAGCGCGACATCCACGCGGTCGCGGCGGAACGGCTGGAAGGCAGCGAGAGCACCGGCCTGTACCTCTGAGGCCCGCCGGGGCGGTGCACGGGCCACCGAACTGGTCACCATGCGTTCATATAGCGGTCCCGTAGCGTTAGGTCCCCGTCCCTAGGCTCCCGGCACGATCGGAATCGTCCGACGTGCGCAGGGGGTTCATCGGTGACCGGAGACGACGGCTCCGCCAGTACTCCCGCGGTGAGCGTGGTGGTCATCGTCTTCAACGACGCGGACCGGTTGCCCGCGGCGGTGAAGTCGGTGCTCGCGCAGACGCTCACCGACCTCGAGGTGGTGATCGTCGACGACGCCAGCACCGACCGGTCCGCGGCGGTGGCCGGGCGGTTCGCCGCGAAGCACCCGGACCGCGTACGCGTGGTCGAGCTGCCGGAGAACTCCGGTGGCTGCAGCCGGCCGCGCAACGTCGGGTTGGAGCACGTGCGCGGCGAGTACGTGATGTTCCTCGACAGCGACGACACCTACCAGCCGGACGCCTGCGCGACCCTGCTGGCCGCTGCCCGGCGTACCGGCGCGGACTTCGTCGCCGGCCGGTGCGTGCGCGTGCACATCGACGACGGCGCGGAGAGCCAGTGGTGTCCCAGGCTCTTCGAGGCGCCCGCGGTGTACGAGAACGTCCGCGACCACCCGGACATGCTCAACGACACCCTGTCCACCAACAAGATGTACCGGCATGCGTTCCTCGAACGCTCCGGGCTGCGGTTCGCCGACGGGCTGCACTACGAGGACAACCTGTTCAGCGCCCAGGCGTACCTGTCGGCGAAGCGCATCGCGTTCATCCCTGACCGGGTCTACAACTGGACGGTCGCGCGGCGGGGCAACCGGCAGTCGATCACGTCGAGCAAGGCGGAGCTGCGGAACTTCGTCGACCGGGTCGAGGTGAACCGGCGGGTGGACGAGTTCCTGCTCGGCCGCGACTGCCCCGATCTCAAGCTGCACAAGGACATCAAGTTCATCAACCACGACCTGCAGATGTACGTCTCCGACCTGCGGATGCGCGGTGCCGTGTACCGCAGGGAGTTCCAGGCGGTCGCCGAGTCGTACCTGGCCGAGCTCGACCCCAGCGCGTTCGAGGAAGCCAAGCCGGTACACGGCATCATGGCGTTCCTCCTGCTGCACGGCGAGTCGCAGCGGGCGATCGTCGCGTCGGACTTCGCCGGCCGGAAGGGTCGCCGTGGTCGACTGCTCACCGACCTGGTGGCGAAGGGCGGGCGCGTCTACTGGTGCGACGACCACCTCGACACCGAGCTCGGCCGCGCCCAGCTCGACGTCACCGAGCTCGGCCTGGACGAGGTGCCGCTGGACGAGTTCGACGTCGGCAACGAGGTGAGCATGATGGCGCTCACCCAGGGCCGGATGTACCTGGCCGGGGGCGTGGTGAACCCGCTCGGCCGGATCACGGCGGACGCGCCGGTCACCGGTGAGCTCGAGCTGTTCGACACCAGGCACAGCAACCGGCGGGTGCTCGTGCCGGTGAACGTGTGCTACGGGCAGCGCCGGATCACCTGGAGCGTGGACGTGAACGTGACCGAGGTGCTGCGCCCGCTCGGCATCATCGACCCATCGTGGGGGCTGCGGCTGCTGCTGCACGTGGGTGACGGGACGTACCGCACGAGGGTCACGGCGGACCGGATGTACTCGGGTGGGCAGTTGCCGGTGCGGCCGCGGATGGGGCGCAGCGTGGGTGACCACGTGGAGACGCGGCTGACCGACGGCGGCCTGCTCAGCCTGCGGATCGTCGCGCGGGCACCGGTGGGGCGCGTGACGGTCTGCGCGGGCCGGTGGGTCACCCGTACGAGGACGGGGCGGCGGCTGTTGTCCAGCGTGATCGCGGCAGAGCGGAAGCTGCTGGCCGCGCTGCGGCCGAAGCGACGCCCCGCAGCGGCGCTGCCCGAGGAGACCGCGGTCGAGCCTTCTGTCGGGGTGCCGAGCTGACGTCGGATGAACCTCGGGCCCGGGCACGCCGCCCGGGCCCCAGGCCCCCGTATGTCAGTCGGCCGGTTTGCGCGCGACCATCGCGACGTAGGCCAGCTCGTCGCCGCTGACCGAGAGCCGGTGGGTGTACGTGTGCCTGGCGAGGATGTCGAGCCTGCCGTCGGCCATCATGTCCCTGATCAGCGCGGCGAACCCGCCTTCCTCGATGTTCTCGAGGAACGCGTCCTTGATGTTGAACGCGACCCAGCCGCCCGGCTGCACGAGGTCGTAGGCGGCCTGGAAGGCGGTCGGCGGGATGTCGCCGAAGCCGAGCGCCGCGACGCACGTCATGCAGTTGATCGTGCGGTCGGCGAGGTCGCGCTCGGCCGCCTCGGGCAGGGCCCTGATGTCGCCGACGTGGTAGGCGTCGTACACGTCCGGGCGGTCACGCTCGGCCGCCGCTGCCGCCTCGCTGATGATGTCGACGGCGACGAGCGAGCCGGCGCCCAGTCGGCGCAGCTCCTCACCGACCATGCCGTTCCCTGCGCCGAGGTCGAGCACGTGTAGGTCGGCGAACGAGTCGCCGGCACGCTTGATCTGGTCGGCCAGCAACGTCGAGATGACCTCGGGGGACGAGCACTTCAGCAGCTCGCTGAACAGCTTCTCGTACAACCCGGGGATGGAGTAGATCTCGTCGTAGTCGTGGAAACGGATGCGGCGCTCTTTGCCGCCTTCCACCAAGAAGCAGAACTCCTCGTCCTGGCCGAGCCGCTGCTCGGTGTTCGGGAGGCGTACCGTCAATGCGGGCATCATTCGTTCTCCTTGGTTGCGGGAATGCACGGTCTCGGTGGCCCGACCGCCGACCAACGACATGGTGGAGGCACCAGACTGCGAACATGCGAACGCGGCGTTAAGGCACAGCGGCGGCGCCGGTGGCGGCACTCTTTACGGGCGCGACCCCTTCAGGACGCTAACGACCGCGAAGGTCGTCCCAGCGCGCCGACGGATTCGGCGACGTCGTGCACCGGGCAAGTTGCATGCCCGCATTCTATCGGGTGGTAAAGGGTGCCCCTTACGTTCTGTGAGGGGCCCAGGTGACGCCACTCAGCAGCCCACCAAACGGCTGGTCGGTGACCGGCCGGCCGCGCAGCCACGTCCGCCGCGTGCGGCCGACCAGCCGGTGGTTCGCGTACGGCGTGCCTGGGTGCCTGTGGTGCAGCGCCGCGGGGGTGACCACCCACGCCTGCTCGGGGGCGAACGCGACCAGGTCGGCGTCGCAGCCGACGGCGATCCGCCCCTTGCCGGCAAGGCCGGCCAGCCGTGCGGGCGCGTCGGCCATCCAGCGCACGACGTCGGTGAGCTGGTGCCCGCGGGTGCGCGCGTGCGTCCAGACTACCGACAGGCCGAGCTGCAGCGACGAGATGCCGCCCCACGCGTTCGCCAGGCCGCCTTGCTTGAGCTCGGGTGGGCAGGGGGAGTGGTCGGAGACGACGCAGTCGAGCGCCCCGTCCGCCAACCTCGCCCACAGCGCCTCCCGGTTGGCGGCGTCGCGGATCGGCGGGCAGCACTTGTCCGACGCGTCGGCGCCGGCGCCGTCCGCGGTGAGGGCGAGGTAGTGCGGGCAGGTCTCCGCGGTGATACGGACGCCGTCCGCGCGCGCCCTTGCGACCTCGGCCGCCGCCGCGGCGGCGGACACGTGCAGCACGTGGGCCCGGCCGCCGGTCTCGCGCAGCGCGGCGACGAGCTCGCGCACGGCCGACACCTCGGCCCTCGCCGGCCGCGACGCGACGAAGGCGGGATAGCTGTCGCCGGTGGCTGCCGGGGCGCCCGCGAGCACCGCGGCGTCCTCGGCGTGCACGAGGAGCAGCCCGTCGAACGCCGCGAGCTCGCGCAGCGCCGCGCGTACCTGCAGCCAGGTCAGCGGCGGGAACTCAGGCACCCCGGAGTCGGTGGTGAAGCACTTGAACCCGAGCACGCCGGCGGCGTGCAGCTCGCCGAGCCGGCCCAGGTTCGACGGCACCGCGCCGCCCCAGCACCCGACGTCCACGAACAGCTGGCCGGCCGCCGCCTGCCGCTTCGCCGCCAGCGCCTGCGGGTCGACGGTCGGCGGCAGCGAGTTCAGCGGCATGTCCACGATGGTGGTGACACCGCCCGCGGCGGCCGCCCTCGTCGCGGTGGCGAAGCCCTCCCACTCGGTGCGGCCCGGCTCGTCGACGTGCACGTGCGTGTCGACGAGGCCGGGCAGCAGGGCGTCGTCGCCGAGGTCGACGATCTCGGCCGCGTCGACCTCCGCGTCGTGGTCGAGCACGGCGGCGATCCGCCCGCCTTCGACGACGACCGTCGCCGGCCGCTCGCCGTCAGGGAGCACCACCCGCTGCGACCGCAGCACGAGCGAGCTCACCGCTGCTGTTGGTACTCGCGCCAGCTGCCGAGGGCCGAGATGTCCTCCAGCGTGTGGTGACCGCGGAACTGGTCGCGCAGCACCATCGCGAGCGACGCCTCGCCGTTGGCCAGCTCGATGACGCCGAGCTCGAGCTCCGGCGGCTCCGTCGGCAGCAGCGAGTCGCGGAGCACGTCGAGCGGCAGCTCGTACAGCTCACCGGCCACGCGGCAGCCGGTCTCGCCCGGCACCGCCGGCGTCATGCCGGGGAACTCGCCGCGTACGGCGAAGAACCGGTAGCGCGGTGCGGACGAGATCTCCGCGACCAGCCGGGCGCCCTGCAGGGCGTCGTGCGCCGCGCCGCCGCGCATGGCGGTGCCGTTGAGGAACATCGGGACCATGGGCCGCTCCTGTCACGTCTGGTCGGTCAGGTGCTCAGGTCGTACGGGGATCCGGGTCAGCGCCAGCCCCGTCGCTTCCCTGATGGCGGCCACGATGGCCGGCGTGGACGACAGCGTGGCAGGTTCGCCGACGCCGCGCAGCCCGTACGGCGCATGCGGGTCGGGGCACTCCATGATGTCCAGCCGCATCGGTGGCATGTCGAGGAAGGTGGGGATCAGGTAGTCGGTGAACGACGGGTTGCGCACCTGCCCGCCGTCGACGAGCAGCTCCTCCATCACCGCGAGCCCGAGGCCCTGCGCAGAGCCGCCGTGGATCTGACCCTCGATCGCCGACCGGTTGACCGCGAAGCCGACGTCCTCGACGGCGGCCAGCTCGACCACTTTCACCAGGCCGAGCTCGACGTCCACGTCCACGACCGCGCGGTGCACGCACAACGCGAGCTGTACGTGGCTGTCGCCCTGCCCGGTGACCGGGTCGAGCGGCTTCGTCGGGCGGTGCCTGAACACGGCGGTCTCCTCGACCGCGGTGTCGAGCACGTCGGCGAGCCGTCAGCTCACCCCGGCCGCCGTACGTACGGTGCCGCCGGTCCAGGTCAGCTCCTCCGGCTGGTGGCCGAGCAGCTCGGCCACCCGGGCCTTGATGGCCAGGCAGGCGGTCCGTACGGCGCCGCCGGTCATGTACGACTGCCGTGACGCGGACGACGAGCCGGCAGAACCCACCGTGGTGTCCGCGGTCTCGAGCACCACGCGGGGCACGCCGAGCTCGGTGTTGGCGACCTGATGCTGCACGGTCACCAGGCCCTGGCCCACCTCCGCGGCGGCCGTGTGCACCCGCACCACCGGCTCGCCGTCGACCGACTCCAGGACCACCCGGGCGGTGGCGTAGTCGTCGAAACCCTCGGAGAAGCACAGGTTCTTGATGCCGACGCCGTAACCGACACCGCGCACCACGCCCTCGCCGTGCGTGGTGTTCGAGACGCCGCCAGGCAGGTCGCGCGGATCTGGCGGATGGGTGACCGGTGCCGGCAGTGGGAAGCCGGCGATGCGGTCGAGCATCTCGGTCAGCGGCGCGGGGGAGTCGAGCTGCTGACCGGTCGCGAGCCGCGACCCCTCCCGCACGGCGTTGCGCCTGCGTACCTCCAGCGGGTCGAGGCCGAGCTCCGCGGCGAGCGCGTCCATCTGCGACTCGTACGCGAAGCACGCCTGCACCGCGCCGAACCCGCGCATCGCGCCGCACGGCGGGTTGTTCGTGTACACCCCGTACGCGTCCACCGCGACGTGCGGCACCTCGTACGGGCCGACGCCGAGCGACGCCGCGTTGCCCACCACCGCCCTCGTGGTGGCCAGGTACGCGCCGCCGTCGAGCACGATCTCCGCCTTCACGTACACCAGCCGGCCGTCGGTGGTCGCGCCGTGCTCGTAGGTCAGCACGGCGGGATGGCGGTGCACGTGCCCGAAGAACGACTCCTCCCTGTGGTACGCCATCCGCACCGGGCGGCCGGTGCGGAGCGCGAGCAGGCAGGCGTGCACCTGCACGGAGAGGTCCTCGCGGCCGCCGAACGCGCCGCCGACGCCGGCGAGCACCATCCGCACCTTGTCCGTCGGCAGGCCGAGGCACGGAGCGAGCTGGTCCAGGTCGACGTGCAGCCACTGGGTGGCGACGTGCAGCTCGACGCCGCCGTCGGCGGTCGGCACCGCGAGCCCGGCCTCCGGGCCGAGGAACGCCTGGTCCTGCATGCCGACCCGGTAGGTGTTGCGAACCACGACGTCGGCGTGCGCCTCGTCCGGGTCGCCGACACGTATCGGCTGGTGCCTGGCGATGTTCCCGCCCTTGTGCAGGTGCGGCGCGTCGTGGTCGAACGCCGCGCGCAATGGGTCGGTGAGCGGTTCGAGCACCTGGTAGTCGACGGCGATCAGCCCCAGCGCGCGACGGGCGGTGGCCGGGTCGTCCGCCGCGACCAACGCCACCGGCTCGCCGTGGAAGCGCACGATGTCGATCGCCAGCACCGGCTGGTCGCGCTCGTCCTGCCCGGTGTGCTTCTCACCGGGCACGTCGGCGTGCGTCAGCACCGCGTGCACACCAGGCAGCCGGCGCGCGGCGCCCGTGTCGATGCCGCGGATCCTGGCATGCGGGTACGGACTGCGCAGAGTGGCACCGAACAGGGCGGTGTGCGGGACCAGGTCGGACGCGTACGTGAACTCGCCCGTGACCTTCGCCCAGCCGTCCGGACGCACCGCCCGCTCGCCAATCCCGCCGACGGTGGTGGTCATCGCGCCTCCGTCCGCATCCGCAGCCCGCCGTCGGCGGCGCGTAGCTCGCGGGCGAGTGCGGTCGCGTCGGCGGCGGCGGGCACGCTGTCGGTGACGGTGCGCCGTCGCAGTTTGCGGGCGAGTGTGGCTGGGTCGGTGGTGTGGGTCGCGATGGGGGTGTCGCTGTCGGTGTGCGGTCGCAGTTTGCGGGCGCGGGCGGCTGGGTCGGTGGTGGCGGGCGCGCTGTCGGTCGCGACGGGGGTGTCGCCGGCGGTGGTGGTGGTCATCGTGTCTCTGTTCGCATTCGTAGCCTGCGGTTGGCGGCGCGTAGCTCGCGGGCAAGGGCGGTCGGGTCGGCGGTGGCGAGTACGCCGTCGGTCACCACCGGGGTGCCGGCGACGGTGAGCAGCCGCAGCGGCGCGGGTGGGCCGAGCACCAGTGCGGTCACCGGGTCGGCGATGTCCGCGTGGCCCAGTCCGTCCAGCCGCCACAGCGCGAGGTCGGCCAGCAGTCCCGGCTGCAGCGAGCCGAGCTCGCCGTCGCGGCCGAGCAGGCGGGCGCCGCCGCGGGTGGCCATCGCCAGTGCCTCGCGGGCGGTCAGCGCAGCCGGGCCGCCGCGTAGCCGCGCCGTGTACAGGGCTTGCCGCAGCTCCTCGACGAGCAGGCCGGCCTCCTGCGACGCGGCACCGTCCACGCCGAGCCCGACGGGTACGCCGGCGTCGAGCAGGTCGCGCACCCTGGCCATGCCCGCGCCGAGCCGGGCGTTGGAGCTCGGGCAGTGCGCCACCGCGGTGCCGGTCGCCCCGAGGCGTTTCACGGCGGCGTCGTCGAGGTGCACGCCGTGCGCGAGCCAGGTGTCCGGCCCTAGCCAGCCGAGCGAGTCGAGGTACTCCACCGGCGTGCAGCCGTACGTCCGTTGGCAGTAGCGCTCCTCGTCGGCGGTCTCGGCGAGGTGGGTGTGCAGCCGCACGCCGTGCGCGCGGGCCAGCTCCGCCGACGCCGTCAGCAGCTGCGTGCTCACCGAGAACGGCGAGCACGGCCCCACCCCGACCCGGGTCATGGCGGCCGGCGACGGGTCGTGGTGCCTGGTGATCGCCTGCTCGGTAGCGGTGAGCACGGCGTCGATGTCCTCCACCAGGTCGTCCGGCGGCAGCCCGCCGGCGGACGCACCGAGGTCCATCGAGCCGCGGCACGGGTGGAACCGGAGCCCGATCTCGGTGGCCGCCTCGACCGTCACGGCGAGCAGGTCGCCGGCGTCGCGCGGGAACACGTAGTGGTGGTCGGCGCTGGTGGTGCACCCGGAAAGCGCGAGCCAGCCGAGGCCCGCGCGCGTCGCCGCGCGCACCTCCGTGGCGCCCAGCTCCGCCCACACCGGGTAGAGCGCGCGCAGCCACTGGAACAAGGCTTCGTCGACGGCGAGCCCCCTGGTCGCCCACTGGTACAGGTGGTGGTGCGTGTTCACCAGGCCGGGGGTGAGCAGGCAGCCGCTGCCGTCCACCCGCCGCGTGGGGAGCCCGTCGCTGAGCGCAGGCGTGGCGCCGGGCCCGACCGCGGTGATCACGCCGTCCACCGCCACCAGGTGCCCGCGGTCGTACTCGGTGCCCGCCTCGTCGACGGTGGCCACCGCCGCGCCCTCGATCACCAGCCGCCTGCTCATCGCGTCACCTCGCGTCGCTGCGCGGCCAGGCGCACCGCGTCGAGGATCTTCTCGTAGCCGGTGCAGCGGCAGAGGTTCCCGGCGAGTGCCTCCCTGATCTCTGCGTCGGACGGGTCCTTGCGGCGGGCCAGCAGGTCGTGCACGGCGACGACCAGGCCGGGCGTGCAGAAGCCACACTGCACGGCGTCCGCCGTCACGAACGCCGCCTGCACCGGGTCGGGCTCGCCGGCGGACGTCAGGCCCTCCACGGTGACGACCTCGCGACCGGACGCCTGGCCGGCGGCGACCAGGCAGGCGCACGCCAGCACGCCGTCGAGGAACACCGTGCAGGAGCCGCATTCGCCTTGTTCGCAGGCGTTCTTCGTGCCCGGCAGGCCGAGCCGCTCGCGCAGCAGGTACAACAGGCTCTCGCCGGCCCGGACGCCATCGGCGGTCCTGGTCGTGCCGTTGACGGTGCACGTTACGCGCATCGCAGCTCCTCCCACGTCCAGAGCAGGCAGCGGCGGGCCAGCACCGCGAGCGCGTGCCTGCGGTACCGGGCGGTGCCGCGCACGTCGTCGATGGGTGTAGCGGCGGCCGCGACTAGCTCGCCGAACCGCTGCGCGACGGCGTCACCCAGCCGGTCCCGCCGCTGCCACGGCAGCTCGTTCGCCAGCAGCTCCTCCGCATCCGGCGCCCGTAACGGCGTGGGCCCGGCCGAGCCGATACCCGTACCGACCCGCTGGTGTGCCGGGTCGAGGGCGAGCGCGAACGAGCAGACGGCGATGACCATCGCGTTGCGCGGACCGATCTTCGCGAACTGCTGCGGGCCGGGCACCAGCGGTACGAGGACCGCGGCGATCAGCTCGTCCGGGGCAAGCGCGGTGCGCTTCGCGCCGACGTAGAAGTCGGTAGCGGCCACTGTGCGGGTGCCGCGCACGCTGACCAGCTCGACCTCGGCGCCCGTGGCCAGCAACGGCGGGTGGCTGTCACCGGCCGGCGAGCCGGCGCCGAGGTTGCCGCCGACCGTGCCCCGGTTGCGGATCTGCGGCGACCCCACGGTGCGGGCCGCGAACGCGAGCGCCGGCAGCAGCACACCAAGCTGCTCGATGACCGTCGTGTACGTCACCGCGGCGCCGAGCCGCACCCCGTCGCCGGTGCGTTCCCAGCAGGCCAGCTCGGGCACGGCGGTGAGGTCGAGCAGTGCACCCGGCGGCCTGCGGTCGAAGTTCAGCTCCACCATCACGTCGGTGCCGCCGGCGATCGGCGTCGCGTCCGGATGCGCGGCCTTCGTCTCGACGGCCTCCCGCAACGAGGCAGGCCGGAAGAAGTCGGTGCTCATGCGCGGGCCACCGTGCCCTCGATCAGGCCGTACGGCCGGTCGGCGGCGTAGTAGACGGCGTCCGGGTTGTCCCTGCCGAACGGTGTCAGGTCGACCAGGAAGTGGTGTTTGTTCGGCAGCGTGAGCGTGACCTCCGTGACCTCGGGGATACGGGCGAGCACCCGCTCGCCCATTGCGTACAGCGTCTGCTGCAGCGCGAGCGAGTAGGTGTCGGCGAACGCCTCGACGAGCGCCGCCCGCGCGATCGCGTGCGCGGTGTCGTAGTCCACGGTGTCCACGCCGTAGCGCCACCGCGCGGTCACCGAGGTGGCGAGCACCCGCTCGGTGGTGGGTTCGAGCGTCGTGTACTCGTCCACGGCGAAGTCGGTGAACTCCGACGCCGTGGAGTTCAGCAGCAGCAGGCTGGTGAGGCCGGCGGTCACCGTGGGGACGCTGCCGTCGTAGCCGACCGTCGCGGTACGCGTCTCGCCGCCTTCTGCGCGGGTGAACGAGTGCGGGCCGACCCGTTCCCACCGGTGCGCGGCAAGCTCCACGCACGCCGTGTGCACGCTCGGCTGGGTGTCCACGAAGTGCCTGGCCAACCGCGTGCCGAACGCCTCAGGCGAGCCGACGCCGTCGCGCGCGAACGCGTACACGGTGTTCTTCTGGCTGTCGGTGGGCAGCACATTGCGGTTGTCGCCGGCGAGGTGCGCGTCCGCGAAGTCGCCGGTGAGCGTCGTCGTCACCGTCAGGTCGACGACCTCGTGCTGCGGGTCGCCGCGGTCGATCCGCACCAACCTGGTCTCGGCCTTGCCGTACCTGTTCGACGCGAGCACGGTGTCCATCTCAGCTGCCCCGGTAGGTGGTGTACGAGAACGGGCTCAGCAGCAGCGGCACGTGGTGGTGGGCGTCGGCGTCGGCGACGGTGAACGTCACTACGACCTCGGGGTGGAACGTCGGCTGGCCGCGGTCCCGCCACCAGCCGCCGGTGTCGAAGACGAGCCGGTGGTTGCCGACGGTCAACGGCCAGTCCCGCACTCGTCCTTCGGTGTCGGTGTGCCCGTCGGCGACGAACTTCCAGTCGTGGCCCTCCTGCCGCCACAGGCTCAGCCACACACCGGCCGCGGGCCGGCCGGAGGTGGCGTCGAGCAGGTGCGAGGAGAGGGTCACTGCGTCACCAGCTTCCGCAGCCGCAGCCGCACGATCGCGCCGAGCTCGCGCACCGTCTCGGCGCGTTCGGTGTGCGCGTCGTTGGCGAGCCGCCGCCGTGCCTCGGCCAGGATCTCCGCGGCGCTGCGGCCGGTGGCGCAGATCAGGAACACGTGCCCGAACCGCTCCTCGTACGCGACGTTCGCCGCGGCCAGCTCGGCACGTACGTCGCTCGTGGCCACGCCGGCCTGTTCCTGCCGCGACCACGTGGACGCCCGGTCGGTCGCCGCAGGTCGCTCGCCGATGCGCGGGTGCGCGGCGACGGCCGTGTCCACGTCGCATGCGGAGAGCGCGGCGAACGCCGTGTCGCCGGCGGCGAGCAACGCGTCCGCGGACCGGTACGGCCGGCCGTGGCTCACCTGCTGTGCCCACCCCCGTGAGGCACAACAGGTGAGCAGCTCGGTCACGGCCGCGTGCGGGTGGAGGCGGTTGAACTCGTCGAGCGTCACGCCACCTCCACCCGCCGCGTTGCCGAGGTTTGCATTAGACGTCGCGCAGCGTGGTGCGCACAATCGGCGCCGCGTACGAGAATGTCGCCCTGCCGGCGCGGCGGTCTCGTAGCTTTCTCCGAATTACCCGCCGAGCAGGCACAATGAGCTGATGGCGGTGGACCTCAGGTCGCTGCTCCAGACGCCGGAGCTGGGGCTGGAGCTGCTGTGCGGCGAGCGGCAGCTGGACCGCACGGTCAGCTGGGTGGTCACCACGGACCTGCCCGATCCCCGCCGGTATCTCACCGGCGGTGAGCTCGTCCTCACCGGCATGGTGTGGCGCCGCGACGCCGACGACGCCGAGCGGTTCGTCCGGCACCTGGTCGCCGCGGGCGCGGCCGCCCTCGGCGCCGGCGACCCGGACCGCGACGAGCTGCCCACCGACCTGGTGGCCGCCTGCCGGCACCACCGGCTGCCGCTGTTCCACGTGCGCGCCGAGGTCGCGTTCTCCACGATCACCGAGCACGTCGTACGCCAGGCGTCCGCCGTGCGTTCCGCCGACCTGGCCACCGTGCTCGGCCGGCACCGCTCGCTCATCGAGGCCGGCAGCGACCTCGCCGGCGTGCTCGACCTGGTCGCCGGCGAGCTGGACATGCGCTGCGGCGTGCTGTCGCCGACCGGGCGGCTGCTGCGCGGCAACTCCACCGTCGCGCAGCGGCAATGCGACACCATCCTCGGCGAGGTGGCGCGCGGCGCCCCGCTGCCGTTCCTGGTGGACGCCGGCGGCGGCGTGATGCACTCGGTGTTCGCGGTGCAGGCGCTGGCGCCGGTGCGCCGGCTGCTCGTCGTGGACGACGACCACACCCGCTGGCCACCGCAGCGGCGCTCGGTGGTGGACGAGCTTGCGGCCATGGTCGCGCTGGATGCCGACGGTCAGGTGCACGCCGCCAGGACCGACGACGACCTGCTCGCCCTGCTCGACGACGGCGCGGACACGGCGGCGGTCGCGGCGCGGCTGCGGCTCGCCGGCCTGGAGCCCGGTGAGCCGCTCAGCGTGCTCGTGCTGTCCGGCACCGTCGGCGCAGAACGGCTCGCCGCCCTGGCGCTCGAGGTCGTCGCGGGGCGTGCGGAGCCGTTCGTCTGGCTGCCGGACGGCGACGGCGTGCTCGCGGTCGCCTCGGTCGCGGGCACCGGCGACGACCTCACGGCGGCGGCCAGGGCGGTGGCGACCGCGGTCACGCCAGGCGAGCGGATGGCCGCCGGCATCAGCGAGCAGGTGCCGGGGGCCGACGGCCTGGTCGGCGCGGTCACCGAGGCGCGGCACGCACACCAGCTGGCGGTCGCGAAGGCGGAGCCGGTCGCCGTCGCCGGTCCGGACGAGCTGGACGGCCACGAGCTGCTGCTGGCGAGTGTGCCCGCGGACGTCCGCGCCACCTTCCGCGCCCGGGTGCTCGGGCCGCTGCTGGAGTACGACGCGCAGCACACGTCCGAGCTCGTGCACACGCTGGAGGTCTACCTGGCGTCTTCCGGCTCGTGGTCGAAGGCGGCCGAGCAGCTGCACGTCCACGTGAACACGCTGCGGTACCGGGTCGAGCGGATCGAGCAGCTCACCGGCAAGGACCTGCGGCGGCTGCCGGACCTGGTCGACCTGCACCTCGCGCTCCAGCTGCGCTGACCTGGTCCGTAAGGTGGCTACGTGCAGCACCGCGGATGGCGCAGGATGAAGCCGGTGGCGATCGCCGCCGTGCTCGCCGCGCTCGCTGTGCTGCTCGGCTCGTTCGGGTGGAGCTCCACCACCGCCCGCAGCAGCGGGTCGGGCGGCGCGACCGACGTACGCGGCAGCGCCGCGGGCGCGGTCACCGGGAGCAGCGCCGTACGGGCCACGGACCGTGCGGCGAACAGCGCCGTGCGGTGGTCCCGTGGCGCCGCCGCCGCGACGGTCGCCGTCGCGGTGCGTTCCGGTGCCGCGGCCAAGTCGGCGTCCGGCGACGCGCCGGCGCTGCCGGCCGCCGCTGCCTACCTGCTCGGTGCGCTGCTGCTGCTCGGGCTCGCACACACCGCTGCCCCGTGGGCGCGCGGCGTACGCGGCCGGGTGCCGCAGGGCCGCGCACCACCCGCGACCTCCGGATCCTGACGCTCTCGTCGTTCCCGTGCGCGCGTACGCGCCGCACGTCTCTTCCGGAGGTTCTCGTTGTCCCGTGCACCCGTCGTGCGCGCCGTACTCGCCCTGGCGATCATCGGCGCGTCGCTGTACTTCGCGCTCAGCTCACCGGCCCGCCTCGGTCTCGACCTGCGAGGCGGCACCCAGATCGTCCTCGAGGGTCAGGACACCGCAAGGGTGAAGGCCGACGCGGAGACGACCGACAGGACGGTGGAGGTGCTCCGTGGCCGGGTGGACGCGCTGGGCGTGTCCGAGCCCACGCTGACCAGGTCGGGGGAGAACCGCATCATCGTCGAGCTGCCCGGGGTGCAGGACCCGCGGGAGGCGGCGGAGGTCATCGGCCGCACCGCGCAGCTCTCGTTCCACCCGGTGAAGGGGATCGCGCCCGAGGGCCAGAAACCCGAGCTGGGCAAGGGTGAACGCGTACTGCCCGACGAGGCCGGCCAGCGGCTGTTGCTCGGTCCGAGCGCGCTGAGCGGTGACGAGGTCAAGGGCGCGGAGTCGGTGATCGACCAGCAGACCACCGCGCAGTGGGTGGTCAACGTCGACTTCGAGGGCGAAGGCGTACAGAAGTGGGAGGGCCTCACCGGCGACGCTGCGTGTCAGCAGCCCGGTGACCCGCGGCGGCGGGTGGCGATCGTGCTCGACGACAAGGTGATCTCCTCGCCGCAGGTGGCGCAGGACATCCAGTGCGACGTCGGGATGACCGGCGGCTCGACGCAGATCACCGGACAGTTCAAGGAAAAGGAGGCGAAGGATCTTGCCGTACTGATCGCGGGCGGCGCGCTGCCGATGCCGGTCGAGGTGATCGAGCAACGCACGGTCGGCCCGACACTCGGCGCCGACGCGATCGAGGCGTCGGCCAAGGCCGCGGTCATCGGCGTGGCGCTGACCGCGCTGTTCATCGTCGTCATCTACCGGCTCGTCGGCTTCCTGGCGACCGTCGCGCTGGCCTGCTACGCGCTGATCTCGTACGCCGTGCTCGTCGCGTTGAACGCCACCCTGACGCTGCCAGGCCTGGCCGGCTTCGTGCTCGCCATCGGGATGGCTGTGGACGCGAACGTGCTGGTGTTCGAGCGAGCGCGGGAGGAGTACCAGCTGCGCGAGAACCGCGGTGACGTCTCGCGGGCGTTGACCGGTGGCTTCGGCAAGGCGTTGAGCGCGATCGTCGACTCCAACGTCACCACGCTGCTCGCGGCGGGCCTGTTGTTCTTCCTGGCGTCCGGGCCGGTGCGCGGCTTCGGTGTCACGTTGTCCATCGGTGTGGTCGCGTCGATGGTGTCGGCGCTGTTGATCACCAGGTTCCTCGCCGGGCTCGCTGTGGACCGGAGGCTGCTGAAGAACCGTCCCGCCATCACCGGCCTCGCCAGCACCGGCCGGGTGCGTAACTGGCTGACCCGCAGGAACCCCGACCTGATGAGCAGACGCAAGCGCTGGCTCGGCGTCTCCGCGGTGGTCGTCGTCGTCGCACTGGCCGGCATCGGGTTCCGCGGCGTCGACTTCGGCGCCGAGTTCACCGGCGGCCGGGTGTTGGAGTACTCGGTGTCGGACGAGGTGAGCGTCGAACGGGCGCGGTCGGCCGTCGCCGACGCGGGCTTCCCCCGCGCGGTGGTGCAGACCTCGGGCGACAACATCTCCGTACGCACCGGGCAGCTCGACAACGACGAGGCGCACAGCATCGAGACCTCGCTGGAGCGGGTGGCCGGTGACGTGCAGAAGGAACGCGACGAGCTGATCGGCCCGAGCCTCGGCGACGAGCTGCGCAACAAGGCGTTGATCGCACTCGGCGTCGCGCTCGCCGCGCAGTTGCTCTACCTGGCCATCAGGTTCCGCTGGACCTTCGGTCTCGGCGCGGTGCTGGCCATGTTCCAGGACGTGCTGATCGTCATCGGCGCGTTCGCCTGGCTGGGCAAACCCGTCGACGGCGTGTTCCTTGCGGCGATGCTCACGGTGATCGGGTACTCGGTGAACGACTCTGTCGTGGTGTTCGACCGCATCCGCGAGCAGTGGGGGCTGTCGCACCGGCAGAAGGGCGCGTCGTTCGCCGGCGTCGCCAACACCGCCGTGCTCCAGACGGTGCCGCGCACGGTGAACACGGGGATGGGCGCGTTGTTCATCCTCGCGGCGCTCGCCGTGCTCGGCGGCGACTCGCTCACCGACTTCGCCGTCGCGCTGCTGGTCGGGATCGTGGCGGGTACGTTCTCCACGGTGTTCACCGCGACGCCGATCGTCGTCGGCCTGGCTTCCCGCACGCAGGCACCCGTGGCCGTACACCGCGGCGGGGCGAAGAAGAAGTCGGGTCGCCCGCGTACGCACAGCGGCGAACGCACCGACTCCGGTGCCGTCGTCTAGACGCGGAGCACGATCTTGCCGCGGACGTGGCCGGTCTCAAGCTCGCGGTGGGCCTTGGCGGCTTCCGCGAGGGTGAGGACGCGGTCGACCGTGACGCGCAGCGCGCCGTCCTGGTAGTGGCGCACGAGACGGGCGAGGCGCTCTGCGGACCGCCTGGTGCCGAGCTCCTGCAGGCCGAGCTCCTTGGCCTGCGCGCCCGCGGCGATGCTGCCGGCCCGGTTCTTGTCGGCGACCAGCGCCGCCGACACCCGCAGCGCCTCGTCGGTGCCCGCGGCGTCGAGTGCGGCGTCCACACCGTCGGGCGCCAGCTCGCGCACCCGCTCGGCGAGCCCGTCGCCGTAGCCGACCGGCAGTGCGCCGAGCGACCTCAGGTAGTCGTGGTTGCGCGGGCTGGCGGTGCCGATGACCGTCGCGCCTGCCGCCCGCGCGAGCTGCACGGCGAACGAACCGACGCCGCCGGCCGCCGCGTGTACGAGGAAGGTGTCGCCGGCCGTGACCGCCAGGTCCTCCAGCGCCGTCGCTGCAGTCTGCCCGGAGGCAGTGAGTACGCCTGCCACCTCGAACGGCATCTCCACCGGCTTCGCCACCAGCTGCTTCGCCTTGACGACCACCTGTTCGGCGTAACCACGGAACGAGACCCAGCCGAGCACCTCGCCGCCGGCGGCGAACGCGGTGACGTCCGCGCCCACCTCGCGTACGGTGCCTGCGACCTCGTTGCCCAGCTGCTGCGGGAAGGTGGCCGGCAGCCAGGACGCCGTACGGCCACTGCGGAAGTACGTGTCGAACGGCTGCACACCGGCCGCGGCGACGTCCACCAGGACCTGGTCGGGCGCCACCTCGGGCAGCTCGACGTCGGCCAGGTGCAGGACGTCGGGATCGCCGTACTCGTCGAAGACCACTGCGGTGCTCACGCCGGCTCCTCCTCGATCAGGTCGGTGTCCGGGCAGCGGAAGGTGCTGCGGTACGTGGTGGGCGAGACGCCGATCGCGGCCTGCAGGTGCTGGCGCAGCGAGGTCGCTGTGCCGAACCCCACGTCGGTGGCGATCCGGTCGACCGGCAGGTCGGTCTCCTCGAGCAGCTGGCGAGCGCGCTGGATGCGTTGCTGGGTCACCCACTGCAGCGGGGAGACGCCGACCTCGTCGCGGAACCTGCGGGTGAAGGTACGTACGCTCATCGACTCCTTGCCGGCGAGGTCGCGCAGCGTCAGCGGCTGGTCTAGATGCTCGAGCGCCCAGGCGCGCGCCGCGCCGGTGGACGAGACCCGCGGCGCCGGCACCGGCCGGCGGACGAACTGGGCCTGCCCGCCCTCGCGGTGCGGCGGTACGACGGTGCCCCTGGCCACGTCGTTGGCCACCGCGGAGCCGTGGTCGTTGCGGATCATGTGCAGACACAGGTCGATGCCCGCCGCGACGCCCGCCGAGGTGAGCACGTCGCCCTCGTCGGTGTAGAGCACGTCGGCGTCCAGGCGCACCTGGGGGAACGCCCGCCGGAACCCGCGTGCTGCCCGCCAGTGCGTGGTGGCCCGGCGGCCGTCGAGCAGTCCCGCGGCCGCGAGCACGAACGCGCCGGTGCAGATCGACGCGACCCGCGTGCCCGGCCGGATCAGTGCGAGCGCGGCGGCGAGCCCGCCGGGCAGGTACCCGCCGTCCGGCTCCCCGTCATGTGCGGCGGGCACGATCACGGTGTCCGCCTCGGCCAGCGCCTGCGGCCCGTGCTGCACCTGGACGGTGAAGTCGGCCTCCGTACGTACCGGGCCTGGTTCGAGCGCGCAGGTCAGCACCTCGTACAGCGGTTCGCCTGCCGCCGACCTGGCGTCGCCGAACAGCCGGTGCACGATGCCGAGCTCGATGGGCAGCAGGCCGTTCCTGACCAGCACCGCCACCCGGTGCCGCTTCGGGTGCGTGAACACAGCCATGACCCGATTCTTGCACGCGCAGCGATCTGGCCGCAGCGCTAGCGGAGCTCCACGACGCCGTTCGGGGTCGCCACCTGCGCGCGCAGGGCGGGCGCCTGGCCGGCCTCGACCGTGACGGCGTCGCGGTCGCGCAGCAGCAGCGCGTCGAGCCCGCGCTCGACCGCGGCCGGGTCCGGGTGGGTGAGCTGCAGCGCGAGCAGCTCCACCTCGACGGCCAGCTCGTCGGCGGGGTGTCCGCCGCCGCGCCAGTCGATGACGAACGGCAGCACGCCGGCCAGCCCGCCGGACGGCGGGGTCAGCTGCCAGCTCAGCCGCGAGCCGTCCGGCAGCTGCCGCGACATGTCCTCCACCGGGCCAGGGTCGTAGCCGCGCTCCCGGCTGGCCGTGAGCACGTCGCCCATGGTGCTGGTGCGTGCCGCCCACCCGGCGAGCTGGTGCCCGGCCAGCCGGTCGACCTGGAACGGCCGGGATGTCGCCGGCGCGGCCTGCTCCGGGTCCGGGCCGATCAGCTCGAGGTAGCGCCCGGCGCCGAGGGCGAGCAGGTGGTTGCGGGTGCCGCGGCCCTCGTGCTGCCCGCCGGCCTGCGGCTCTACGCCGGTCAGCGACGTGACGTGCGCGACGAGGCCGGCCAGGTCGTTGCTTGCCCACACCAGGTGGTCGATCTCGGTGAACACCTCGTCACCGTAGCCCTTGTATGTTGGACGCGTCGCAACACCGCGCCCAGTCTTGGAGGAGTGAACCGATGCGTGCTGCCCTGATCGTCGAGCGTGGCGGACCGGACGGACGCGTCATCGGTGACCACCCGGAGCCGGCGGTCGGCGACGACGACGTGCTCGTCCGGGTGCGCGCGTGCTCGCTCAACCACCTGGACATCTTCGTGCGCAAGGGCGTCGCGGGTAAGCACCTGCCGCTGCCGCACATCTCAGGGGGCGACATCTCCGGCGACGTCGAGCGGGTCGGCGCGAACGTCCAGGGCCGCACGGTCGGGCAGCGCGTGCTGATCGACCCGCTGGTGGACGGCAAGGCGCTCGGCGAGGACATGCAGGGCGGGCTCGCCGAGTACGCGGCTGTGCCCGTGGGCAACATCATCCCGCTGCCGGACGAGGTCTCGTACGAGCAGGCCGCCGCGTTGCCGATCGCGTACGGCACCGCGCGCCGGCAGCTGATCACCCGCGGAGGGCTGCAGGCGGGCGAGACGGTCGCGATCCTCGGCGCGTCCGGCGGGCTCGGCACCGGCGCTGTGCTCATCGCGAAGGCAGTCGGCGCGCGGGTCATCGCGCTCGCCAGCTCGGAGCAGAAGCTGCAGCGGCTCGGCGAGCTCGGCGCCGACGTGCTGATCGACTCCAGCAAGGACGACTGGGGCGCCCAGGTCTGGACGGCCACCGGCAAGCAGGGCGTCGACCTGATGGTGGACAACACCGGCGCGGACACCTGGCAGCACTCGATCCGGGCGACCAGGCCGGGCGGCCGCGTGGTGACCTGCGGCGCGACGAGCGGCTACGAGGTGACCCAGTTCCAGCCGTTCGTCTGGGTACGGGAGCTCGACATCAGGGGCAGCAACGGCTGGCGGCGTTCCGACCTGGAGGCACTGCTAGAGCTGGTGCGCGACGGCAAGCTGGAGCCGGTGATCGACCGGGTGCTGCCGCTGGACGAGATGCGCGAGGCGGAGCGCCTGCTCGAGGAGCGGGTGGTGTTCGGCAAGGTCGTCGTGCGGCCGTGAGCACGGCCGACAACCTGGCGGTCCGGCTGCTGCGGCACGCAGCGGACGGCCCCGACCGGGTCGCGATCCGGCAGGGCGACCTGGCCGTCAGCTACGCGGAGCTGGAGCGGCAGGTACGCCGCGCTGCGGCCGTGCTCGGCCGGCTGGACGTCGGGTACGGGCAGCGGGTGGCGCTGTTGTTCCCGAACGACCACAGCTTCGTCGAGGCGCTGCTCGCGGTGATCTACCGCGGAGCGATTGCGGTGCCGCTGAACACCAGGTCGGGCAGGTCCGGGCTGCAGTACGCGCTCGCCGACTCCGGCGCCGGCGTGCTGGTCGCGCACCACTCGCTGGCAGACCGCGCGGCCTCACTGGCCGGCGACGTCGGCGCGCGGGTGCTCCTCACCGACGGCGACGGTTGGCTGCTCGCCGGGGACGGCACGCACATCGACGCCGACCCGGCCGAGCAGGCGTACCCCGTGCGCGACGACGACGTCTGCCTGCAGCCGTACACCTCCGGCTCCACGGGTGCGCCGAAGGGCTGCCTGCTGACCCACGGCGGCCAGTACTGGAACGCGTCCGCCGTACGCGAGGGCTGGCAGCTCGACGGTTCCGACCGGGGGTTGGTGACCGCGCCGCTGTACCACAAGAACGCGATGATCTGCGTCGTCAAGCCGTTGCTGCTGTGCGGCGGCACGATCGTGGTGGGTGAGTCGCCCGAGCCGCGCAGTATCCCCGCAGAGGTGGAACGGCACGCGTGCACGTACACCACGGGCGTGCCCGCCACGTACGAGCTGCTGTTGGAGAGCGGCGAGCACGAGCGCAGGGACCTGTCGTCGTTGCGGTTCGTCATCTGCGGCTCTGCGCCCCTGTCCGAGGAGTTCGGCAGCCGGGCCGCGCGCAGCCTCGGCGTGCCGGTGATCGAGGCGTACGGGCTCACCGAGGGCGGCCCGCAGGTGCTGATGACGCCGCGCGACGCGAAGCCGCGCTACGGCAAGGCGGGCAAGGTGATGCCAGGCGGCGAGGTGCGGCTGCTCGACGTCGAGGACATGCCGGCGACCGCCGTGGCCGACGTCCCTGAGGTGCCGCTCGGCGAGGTCGGCGAGATGTGGGTGCGCAACCCCGGCGTCACCGTGGGGTACTTCGGCCTGCCCGAGGTGACCGCGAAGCGGATCAGCGTGGACGGGTGGCTGCGTACCGGCGACCTCGGCGCACGCGACGCCGACGGCTACTACCAGGTGCTCGGCCGCCGCGACGACATGATGAACGTCGGTGGCGAGAACGTCTACCCGACCGAGGTGGAGAAGCTGCTGCTCACCATGCCGCAGGTGCGCCAGGCGGTGGTGGTGGCCATGCCGCACCCGCGCAAGGGCGAGGTGCCGGCGGCGTTCGTCAAGGCAGACGGCGTCACCGAGGACGAGGTGAAGGCGCACTGCCTCGACCACGGTGCCGCGCACGCGCACCCGCGGCGGGTGTGGTTCGTCGACGAGTACCCGCTCGGCGGCACGGGCAAGATCGACCGGGCGGCGCTGACCGAGCGGGCCGCCGAGCTGGGACAGGAAGGGACGGCTACGTGAGCGCGACAGCGGACGAGGTGGACGTCGAGCTGGTGGAGCGGTTGCTCACCACACCCGCGTACCACAAGTGGCTCGGGCTCGAGCTGCTCGAGGCGACGTACGGCCGGGTCGTGGTCGGCATGCCGTACCGTGCCGAGTTCCTCGCCGACTCCGAAGGCTCGTACGTGCACGGCGGGTTGCTCGCGACGCTGGCGGACGTCGCCGGCGACTTCGCCCTCATCACCCGGATCGGCAGCGCCGTACCGACGGTCGACCTGCGCGTCGACTACCTGCGGCCGGCACTGCCTGGCCGGTACCTGCGCGGCGTCGGCACCATCGTGCGGTGCGGCCGACAGCTCGGCGTCACGGACATCACCGTGCTCGATGACCAGGACAAGGAGCTGGCCGTCGGCCGCGGGCTCTACGCCACCGGCGCGGCGTCCGCCTAGGCGTTCGTCGGCTGCGGCTCTGCCGGGTCGAACATCGCGAAGTGCCGGTCCAGGTGCTCCTGCGGCGGCGGTGCCGTGACCAGGCTGCCTACCACCAGCACGAGGACGCCGAGGATGCCCGCCGGGATCGCCGGGTGCCAGCCGGCCAGGTCGATCGGCAGCCAGCCGAGGTGCAGGCTGAGGAACAGCACCTCGGACACCACCATCGACGCGACCGCGGCGACCGCCGTCGCCCTTCGCCAGTACAGGCCGGCGAAGAGCGTAGGGAAGATCAGGAAGACCGCGGGCCAGGTGATGGCCACGATGATCTCGATGATGGTTGCCGGCCCGTAGAACGCCACCAGGAGCCCACCCGCGACGAGGATCGGCAGCATCACCCGGGTGACGGTGGTGACCAGCTTGTCGTGGCTGCGGTTGGTGTCGCGCTTCGCGACGAGCGGCCGGTAGTACTCGTTGGCCACGATCGAGCTCAGCGTGAGCACGATGGAGTTCGCCGTGCTCCCGGTCGCCGCGATGATCGCGAGGATGGCGATGACGAGCAGCCACTGCGGCATCACGTCCGCGATCAGCGTCGGGTAGATCGCCTCCGGCGTCTCCAGGTTCGGCCGCTGCACGACACCGACCATGGCGATGTAGAAGCCGCACATGTAGATGATGGCGGTGCCCACCGGCAGCGAGAGTGCGGTGAACTTCAGCGTCCTGTGGCTGCGTGCGGCCATCCAGCGTTGCTGCAGCTGCGGCATGGTGAAGTGCGCCGCGGCGAAGATGACGAGCACGGAGATCAGGTACGGCAGGCCGAATGTGCCGTCGGCGCCGGGGTTGGACAGCAGTCCCGCGCGCTCGTCCTCCACCGCCTGCATCAGGTCGCCGACGCTGCCCTTCGTGGTGACGAGCAGCAGCACCATGGCGACGATCAGCAGGACGTACATCAGCGCGCCCTGGATGACGTCCGTCCACACCACGCTGCGGAACCCGCCGGACATCACGTACAGCGTGACGACGACGGCGAGGAAGACCGCGCCGGCCCAGAACGGGATGCCGCCGCCGGTGACCGCCTCGAGGGTGAGCCCGCTGCCGCGGAACTGCGCGCCCATGTAAGGCACGAGCGCGGCGATCATGATGAGACCGGCGACCAGCCCGACCGCCGGCGACTTGTACCTGTCGGAGAGGTACTCGGTGACGTTGACGAACCCGTACTTCTTGGCGACCAGCCAGATCCTCGTGCCGGCGAAGTAGAGGATCGGCCCCACCGCGGCGGTGGTGGCGACCTGGATCCAGGCGCCGAGGCCGCTGCTGTAGTACTGGCCGATGATGCCGAAGTACGAGAACGCGCTGAACAAGGTGGCGGTCACGGTGAAGAAGGCCGGCAGCATGCCGAGCTTCCTGCTGCCGAGGACGAAGTCCTCCATGGTGCTCGTCGTGCCGCGGTGGCCGAGGTAGCCGAGCACGATCATCACGAGGGCGAAGACGCAGAGCGCTACCCACATCGCGGGGGCGGACATGTGTGCTCCGTTCAGCTCTCGTTGGACGACGACTCGGTGGACTCGATCGCGGCGAGGTTCCGCGTCACGACGTCCTTGTACGGGTCCCACCCGATGGCGAGCCACGCCACGTAGCCGACGAACAGCGCCGTCCACAGCACCCAGAAGAACAGCGGGGCGGGCATGACGCCGAACACGATCGGCTCCGGCGTTCCCTGTGGCCACGGCCACACCATCAAGCCGGCGAGTACGACCCCGAGGACCACGGCTACCACCCGCTTGACCGGACTGCCGGTCCGTTGCGAGCTGCTCATATCTATGGCTTCCTTCACCCTCAGTGCGACGACTACCAGTCGTCCGTTTGGTATACCGCCCTTATCGGCCGCAGCATGCCCCCGAGTGGGCCAAACGTGGGGTGTCCAGAGCCTATTCCACGTCCGGAACTAGGGAGTCGCCGACGTGGCTTGTGCGAGCAGTCCGTCGACGAACGCGCTGAGTCCCTGCGGGTAGGTGTCTCGTGCGGCGAGCGTGGGCCATTGGTCGGCGATGTCGGCCAGGTGTGGCAGCTTCGACGCGTCGAAGCTGCCGAAGTCGATCTCCCGGTAGTTGGGCCGCGGGCGCCGGTCGTCGGCCAGCCGGCGGTCGGAGCGCGCGCGGACGAGGATCTCGCCGACGGTGTAGTACCAGACGTTGCGGAACACGTCGACGGCCTGTTCGGGCGTGCATCCGTGGTCGGTCGCTGCGGCCACCATGATCTCCACCGGCCACAGGGCCGCCTCGCCGAGCCGGCCGAGGAAACCGTCGGCGGTGAGGACCTCCGCTGCCCACGGCCAGGCAGCGAGGGCGTCGTGCATCGCGGTGGCCGCCACCACGATGCGGTCCCGCGGGTCGTCGGGCAGCTCGGGGCGCTCGATCTGCCCGGTGTGCTCGTCGAGCAGCTGGACCAGGAGGTCTTCCTTGTCCCTTACGTGGTGGTAGAGCGTCGTCGGCCCGATGCCGATCTCGGCGGCCAGCCGGCGGATGGTCAGCTTCTCCCAGCCTTCGCGGTCGATGAGCTGACGGGCGGCCGCCAGGATCTGCGCACGCGAGGTGAGGCGTGGCCGGCCGGTTCGGCCCTGCGGTGCGGTGGGTCTGGCCATCGTCCCATCATGCTCCCGCGTCCGCGTTCGACACCTGACGGCGCCCGAGGCTATTTTCGGAACGTGTTCGAAAATTCGTCCAAGGGGCTCACCCTCGCCGCGGTCGCCGCCGTGCAGTTCCTGGTGTCGCTTGACCTGTCGGTCGTGAACGTCGGACTCCCGCAGATCGCTGCCGGCCTCGGTTTCAGCGCAGTGGGCCTGACCTGGGTGATCCACGCGTACGCCCGCACCTTCGGCGGGCTGCTGCTCCTTGGCGGCAAGGCGGCCGACCGGTACGGCCACAAACGGGTCCTGCTGCTCGGGCTCGGCCTGTTCGGCCTCGCCTCGCTCGCCGGCGGCTTCGCCCAGGACCCCGGCCAGCTCGTCGCCGCCCGTGCCGTGCAGGGCATCGGGGCTGCCGCGCTGGCGCCGTCCGCGCTTGCGCTGCTGAGCGCGACGTTCCCCACCGGCAAGCCCCGCGTCCGGGCCTTCGGCGGATGGAGCGCGATGAACGCTGCCGGCGGTGCCCTCGGCGTCCTGATCGGCGGCCCGCTCACCGAGTACGCCAGCTGGCGCTGGGTGATGTTCGTGAACGTGCCGATGGCCGCCTGCGCGCTAGCCCTGGCCTGGCGAGGTGTCGCCGCCGGTGCGCCCACGGTTCGCAACGGCCGCCCGGACGTCTGGGGTGCCGTCCTCCGCTTGGCACCTGGGGCGAGATCTCCGTCTGCGTCGCCGCCCGCGATGACGACGGCAAGCCCACCAGGTACCGCGCCATGGCCCGCTACCGCGACTTCGACGGGCGAACCCGGCGGGTCGAACGCTGGGGCAAGACCGAGAATGCTGCTCGAAGCAAGCTGCGGGTCGCTCTCCAGGACCGTTCCGCACTCGCGCGCCAAGGCGAGCTGTCCGGGGCGAGCTACCTACGTGATGCCATCAAGCTCTGGAAGGAGCGGTTCGACAGGGCCGTCGAGAAGGGCACACGTTCACCGGGCAGCGCAGAGACTTACCAGCGGCACATCGACGGGCATATCCTGCCGGCCCTGGGGGAGCTGCGCGTAGCCGAGGCGACGACCGGCGTGCTCGACAGGTTCCTGACGCAGGTTGCTGACGAGACGGGACCGCCGACGGCCAAGGCCTGTCGCAGCGTCCTCTCCGGTGTCTTCGGGCTCGCTATCCGCTACGGAGCGATCCTCACCAACCCCGTTCGCGACGTCTCGCCCATCGAGGGCAAGCCTCGAAAGGCGCCGCGAGCGCTCACCCGCGAGGAACGCACGGAGTGGCTGGTCCAGCTCGACACTGATGAGAAGGCCGTGCGGCGGGACCTACCCGATTTGACCCGGTTCCTGCTCGCGACCGGCGTCCGCATCGGCGAGGCCATCGCGGTGCTCTGGTCACAGGTCAACTTCACCACCGGTGAAGTGACCTTCGACTCGACCATCATCCGCGTCACAGGTAAGGGCTTGCTGCGTAAGACCACCAAGACCGACACGGGCAAGCGGACCCTGCGGCTACCGGACTGGGCGATGGCGATGCTGCAGCGACGGTTCCTCGCGAACCCACGGCTGGATGCCCCGGTCTTCCCGAACACCGAGGGTGGCCTCCGCGACCCGTGGAATACGCGCCGGGATCTTCGCAACGCGCGAGGGAGTGCCAAGTTTGCGTGGGTAACTTCGCACAACTTCCGCAAGACCGCCGCGACCATCCTGGACGAGGCGGGTCTGACCAGCCGTGACGTCGCCGACCAGCTCGGGCACGCTAGGCCGTCGATGACCCAGGACGTCTACTTCGGCCGGAAGGCCAGTAACCCTCGGGTCGTCGCCGCGTTGGAGGACATCTTCGATGAGCCCTCGAAAGAGGAAAGCGGTGGGTAACCGGCGGGTTCAGGGCCATGACCAGCAGCTTTGCAGCCGTGATCATGGCCCTGACCTGCGTAGAGTGTGCGCCGCCAGGGACTCGAACCCCGAACCCACGGATTAAGAGTCCGTTGCTCTGCCAGTTGAGCTAGCGGCGCGAACGCGCTGCTAACAGTAGCAGCACGCCGGCCGCAGCGGCGACGGGGATCTGGCCGCCGGCGTCAGGACTGGGTGAGTGACTGGGGGAAGTCGGTGATTATGCCGTCCACGCCGAAGCCCACCAGTTCACGCATCCGGCCGGGCTCGTTGACGGTCCAGACGTTGCTCTCCATGCCGAGCTCCTGCACCCGCTCGACGAGCGCCTCGTCGGTGACGTCGGTGCTGGTGTTGACCTGGTCCGCCCAGGTGCTCAGCTCGACCAGCTCGGCGTCGGACGGACGCTCCGCATCGAGGCGTGGAAGTTGACCAGCTTCCCGTCCTTCGTGCGCTGCACGTCGATCTCGACGAAGTCCGCGTCCTGCTTGATGGCGGCCTTGACGGCCGCGGCCGTGTTCTCCGGGGCGATCCCGGACGAACCGCGATGCGCGATGACCGCGACGTCGGTGCCGGCGGCTGCCGGTATCGCCAGGCCCATCCCGGCAGCGTAGGCGATCAGGAGCGCCGTGGCGGCGCGCGCGATCCTGATGACTCTCACAGTGACCTCCACGTGGTAGTTCGGACGCACGTCATCGTGTCCGGGTCAGATGACGGGCAGCTGACGCGCCAGTGGCGACCGGAGGTCAACGCGGAGCGTGAGGGTCAGACGTAGCTCGGCCCGTCGATCACCGGATGGGCGGCGAGGAAGTCCTCGTCCACCCCGAGGCCGAGGCCTGGACCTTCGAGCGGACGGACGGTGCCTGCCGCGCTCACCTCGTACGGCGTCGAGACGAGCTGGTCGCGGAACAGGTTGCCGCGGGAGACGTCGCCCTCGAAGTAGCCGCCGTTGTCGATCGCCGCGAGCAGGTGGATGGTGGCCGCCATGTTCAGGCCGCTGGACGCCGTGTGCGGGTTGATCGAGAGCTTCCACGCCGAAGCCAGCGCCGCGATGCGCATCACCTCCGTGACGCCGCCTGTCTTGGAGAGGTCGGGCTGCAGGATGCTCACTGCGCCGTCGGTGATCAGGCGGTGGAACTCGAAGCGCGTGTAGTGGTTCTCGCCGGCCGCAAGCGGGATCGGCCCGTAGCTGCTGGCCGTCTGGTAGCTGCGGTAGTCGTGCGGCGGGAACGGTTCCTCCAGCCACGAGACACCGTGCTCGACCAGCCCCGGGATGGCTGCCCTGGCGTCGGCCACCGAGTAGCCGGTGTTCGCGTCGGTGAGGATGACGAGGTCGTCGCCGAACGCATCCCGGACGGCGGCGACCCGGGCGAGGTCGCGGTCGGGGGAGTCGCCGATGCGGACCTTCACCGCGCGGTAGCCGGCCTCGACCGACGGTCTCATCTCGTCGATCAGCTCGCCGGGTTCCGCGTAGCCGAGCGATACGCCGCCCGCGTACGCGGGTATCTCGCGGGCGGCGCCGCCGAGCAGCCGGTAGAGCGGCCAGCCGACGGCCTTGCCCCTGACGTCCCACAGCGCCATGTCGATACCGCTCATCGCGATGGCCGTGCCGGCACCGAGCCCGTGACTGGAGAAGTGCATCCGGTACAGCCGTTGCCAGACGCCGGCCACGTCGGTTGCGGACATACCGACGACCAGGTGCTTGAGGTTGCTGTTGATCAGGTGCGCGATCGTCCCCGGTGCGCGGCCGTGATGCGCCTCGCCCCAGCCGACGAGGCCGTCGTCCGTCGTAACCTTGACGACGACGGTGTCCCGCTTCACCGCCTCCCCGATGCCCATCTTCACCCGGGCCTCCGGGGCGGTCGGGAACGAGCAGGGGAACGCTTGTACGTCGACGATCTTCATGCGCATCCAGTCCTGGTCGTGGTTGAGTGGCTAGCCGGGCAGCATGGAGAGCAGCCCCTTTACCACTCCCCAGGACGCCCAGACGGCGAAGAGACCGACGGCGGCGAGCACGGCGATCTCCCACGGGCGGTTGGCGTAACCGTCCTGCATCATCGACTTGCGGCTGGTAAGCACGAGGATGCCGATGATGACGAACGGCGCGAGCAGTCCGGCGACCGAGTTGCCGGCGACGGTGAGTGCCACCAGGTTCGAGAACATCGGCAGGCCGAAGACCACCGGCACCGAGTAGAGCAGGCCGAACTGGATCCACTTGTAGAGCGGGTCGTTCTCCGGGCTGCCGTACCGCTGGCCGCGACTCTCGAAACTGCTGTGGATGCCGGAGAGGAACAGCGTCGCGTACCCGCGGCCGTACGCGGGGAACGAGCTGAAGGTGATGAAGAAGAACGAGATCCACAACAGGGTGGGGCCGATCGAGCCCACGGCCGTCGCCATCATGTCGCTGAGGTGCTGCTCGTTCTCGATGGTGCGCCCGGTGCCTTGCAACGTCTCCGCGGCCACCGTCCAGATGGCCAGGTTGATGAGCACGGTGGCGCCGAGGCCGACCGCCAGGTCGAACCGCTGCAGTTTCAGGTACTGCGGTCCGACCCAGCCCTTGTCCCTGACGAACTCGCTGTAGAGGAGCGTGCCGATCGAGCTGCCGATCGCGGCGACGAGGGCGACCGCGACGAGCAGCGAGCTGAAGACGCCGCGGTCCTCGGGCAGGGAGAACAACAGGCCGGCGCCGAGCTCGCTGGCGTCCGGCCGGTTGACGGCGGCGGTCGTGACGAAGGTGAGGATGAGGACGACCACGGTGGCCCGCGCGACGTACTCGAGGATCCGGTACTGGCGCGATTTGCTCAGCGCGAGGCCGATGGTCAGCAGGATCCCGACGGTGGTCCAGATGGCGACTCCCCAGCGGTCGCCACCCAGACCACCGCTGAGGTGGAACAGCGCGGTGCCGATGCCCCGCGCGATGTAGGTCTGCAACACGAAGCCGGTGATCAGCGCCCCGATGCCGAGCAGCAGCGGGACCAGCGCCACAGCCTGCGGAACCCGGCGAGCGGCGTGATGTCCCCGAACCTGTTGCACAAGCTGGTACTTCGCGAGACCGCTCGCGTAAAAGTACTTGGTGATGCAGGCGAGCGTCATCGCCCACATCAACGCGTACCCGTAGTTGCCGCCGGCGACCGAGGAGTCGATGAGATCGCCGGTCCCCAGCCATGACATCGCGACGACGAGGCCGGGGCCTACGCCCTTCAGGTACCCCTTCCAGCCGGTGGGGACCGGCGGTGGCGACACGGTGGCGGTCGGGGAGCTGGTTGCGTTCATGGCGACGTTGCCCTTCGCTCGGCAGCTGGCAGTGAGCGTACAATTGGTCAGGCCAGATTGGAAAGACCAATTCTGCGACGGGGAGTGGATAGCATTCCCAGCACTGCGGCGGAGAGGAGATCGCGTGAGTGTTGGCGAGGCAGCGAGGACGGACCAACAGACGCTGGTCGCGCAGCTCGTGCCGTTCCTACTCGCCCGTGGTTACGCGCCGGACGAGCGCGCTCCGTCCGAACGCCAGCTCGCCGACCGGTTCCAGACCAGCCGGGCCCAGATGCGGGAGGCGCTGGCGGCGCTCGAGGCGCTGCGGGTGATCGAGCGGCGGCCGAAGTCCGGCATCTACATGACGACCGAGACGGCGAGCATCGAGGCGCTGGCACTGTTCGCCCAGATCGGTGTGCCGCTGTCGAAGGACGAGGTGGGCGAGATCGTCGAGGTCCGCCGCATCCAGGAGGTCCAGGCCGTCCGGCTCGCCTGCGTGCGCCACACCGAGGCCAACATCGAGGCGCTCCGCGCCTGCCTCGACGACTCCGCGGCCGAGATCGAGGCCGGCGGCTCGATCGCCAGGCTCGACCGCGTCTTCCACTGCGAGATCGCCAAGGCGACGCATAACCAGGTGCTGTTCCGTCTGGTCAACGTCTTCTACTACATGACAGAGAAACGGCGTGAGTACTTCTTCAGGGAGCCCGCGCGGTGTCGGCAGTCGCACGACGAGCACGTAGGACTCTTCGATGCCCTCGCCGCGCGGGACGAGGACCGTGCGGTCGACCTGCTCGAGCGGCACCTGCAGAGCGCGGACAGCTACTGGCGCGGGCTGCTGGACTCCGAGGCAGAGGCCTGACGCTCGGGTAGGCGGATCATCAGGAGCGCGGGACCGTCAGTCCGGCCTGCATCGCGAACACCGCGAGCTGGGCCCGGTCCCGCGCGCCGAGCTTCAGCATGGCGCGGCCGACGTGGGTGCGCACGGTGGCCGGGCTGATGAACAGCTCCCTGCCGATCTCCTGGTTCGACTTGCCGGTGGCGACCCACGCGACCAGCTCCCGTTCCCGCTCGGTCAGGTCGTCGAGACCGGCGACCGGGGTGTCGACGTGAGCCGGCTGCCGGCTGAAGTGCGTGATCATCCGGCGCGTCACCGACGGCGACAGCAGCGCCTCCCCGGCCGCCACGACCTCGATCGCGTGGACGAGCTCGGCCGGCGGCGTGTCCTTGAGCACGAAGCCACTCGCGCCCAGCTGCAGGGAACGGAAGACGTACTCGTCGATCTCGAACGTGGTGACGACGATCACCTTGGTGTCGGCGAGGGTCGCGTCGGCGGCGATCTCCTGCAGCGTCTGCAGGCCGTCCATCCCCGGCATCCTGATGTCGAGCAGCAGGACGTCCGGCCGGGTGGCGCGGAGCAGGTCGAGGGCGGCCGCGCCGTCCTCGGCCTCACCGACGACGGTCATGTCCGCCTCCCGCTCGACGACGACGCGCAGCCCCATCCGTACGACGGCCTGGTCGTCGGCCAGCACCGCCCGGATCACGGTGCGTCCTCCGGCAGCGGCAGCCGGGCGGTGACGGCGAACCCGCCGTCGGTGCGCGGCAGCGCCACCAGCTCGCCGCCGGCCCGTCGCACGCGGTCGCGCATGCCGGCCAGGCCGCGGCCGTCCGTGTCCCCGGCCGGGCCGACGCCGCGGTCGAGCACCTGCACGGTGAGGGCGTCGCCGTCCCGGTGTACGGACACCTCTGCGGTCGTCGGCCCTGCATGGCGGAGCACGTTGGTCAGCGCCTCCTGCACGACCCGGTACGCGACCTGGCCGACCTGCGCGGGCACGTCCGTCGCCGTGGTGGACAGCTCGACCGGCAGGCCGGCGGCGCGTACGTCCGCGACCAGGGCGTCGAGCCCGGCCAGGCCGGCCGGCCGACGCGGTGCTGTGCCGAGCCTGGCAGCACGTCGAGCATGGTGCGTAGCTCACCGAGCGCGGTCGCGCTCGTGGCCTGGATCGCCTCCAGCGACCTGCGGGTCTGCGGCGGGTCCTCGTCGAACACCAGGAGCGCCACCCTGGCCTGCATCGCCACGGCGGAGAAGGCGTGTCCGGCCACGTCGTGCACCTCGCTTGCGATGCGGACGCGTTCCGCGAGCGCCGCTTCCGCGGCGAGCTCCCGCAGGGCGCGCTGCGCCGCCGCGGTACGGGCCTGGACGAGCGCCCCGACCGACCAGGGGACGACCAACCAGCTCGCCCACACGGCCAGCAGCAGCACCGGCACGTCCGCCGGCAGGATCGCGCGGGCCAGCAGCGCCGCGGCCGTGCCCGCCACGGCGGCGGCGCAGGCGGGCAGCGACACCCGCAGCTCGCGTCGCCGCGCCACCTCGAACATGGCGACGACCATGCACAGCTGGATCGGCCCGTACGGGTAGCCGGCGAGCAGGTAACCGCCCACGAGCGCGACGTTGGCGGCGAGGGCGAGCAGCGGCACCCGGCGTCGCCAGCCGAGCGCGAGCGCCGCGCCGACCGCGACGACCACCGCGACCGCATCCAACGGCCGCGGCGCGTCCTGGGTTGCGGCCACGTGAACGGTGCCCAACCCGACGACCGCGGCGCCCAGCGCCGCGACCACGAGATCCGGCCACGGTGGCCACGGGCGTCGTCCTGCCACGCGAGCAGCATAGGCAGCGCACCGGCCCGAAGTCGCCGGTTCCGACCCGATCTACGTCGAGCTGCGTACGCCGTGCCCGACGCCGGCCGCACGGCCTGGTTTCCCATGATGTCTTGTGGGCTGAGGGAGCCCCTGGCACCAGCGTGACTACGTGTCACCAGGGCCGTCTTCGACGACACATGCGGCACGCTCTACCGTTTCTTGGTAGATCGCTCGAGGAGGAGCGTCGTGAGGGTCGTGCGCGGGCTCGTGGTCGTCGCCGGGGTCGTGGTGCTGCTGCTCGCACTGCTGTGGCTCTTTCAGCGCCAGTTGATCTACCTGCCCGACCGCAGCGACGTGCCAGCCGCGGGCGACGTGATCCCCGGTGCGCGAGACGTCAGCCTGAGGACCTCGGACGGGCTCGAGCTCGGGGCCTGGCACGTGCCCGCCGCCGGCGCCCGGCGCGACGTGACGGTTCTGGTGGCGAACGGCAACGCCGGGAACCGAGCCGGCCGCGCACCCACGGCGACGGCGCTCAGCCACGCCGGATTCGACGTGCTGCTGTTCGACTACCGCGGTTACGGCGACAACCCCGGCAGTCCCAGCGAGGAAGGCCTGGCCAGGGACATCCGGGCTGCCTACCGGTTCCTTGTCGATGACCAGAATGTCCCGCCCGAACGGTTGCTGTACTTCGGCGAGTCGCTCGGCACCGGTGTGGTCGTGGAGCTGGCCGCCGAGCACCCGCCAGCCGGGCTGCTCCTGCGCTCGCCGTACGAGGACCTGGCCGCGGTAGGCCAGCGGCACTACCCGATCGTTCCGGTCCGCCTGCTGCTCCGCGACCGCTATCCCATCGCCCGGCAGATCGCGGGGATCGACGTGCCGACGACGGTCGTGTACGGCACTGCTGACACGATCATTCCGCAAGCGCAGAGCCGGGCGGTCGCCGAGGCCGCCGCCGGCCAGATCGAGATCGTCGAGGTCACCGGCGCCGGCCACAACGACGACGTCATGCTCGCCGGCTCCGAGCTGGTCACCGCCGTCGAGCGGCTGGCCGACCGGTCCGTCCGCTGACCTGCCGTCGGCGCACGACCGGAACCCGGTGGACGGCGCGACCGGCGAGGGCGGAGCCACCTGACGTCCTGGCTTTGTCCAACCTTCCGTAGTGCTCGCGGGCACCTAACTGCTGTACTTCCGTGCTGTACGCAAGGAAAAGGCCCTTCCGAGCGTGCGGAAAGGGCCTCTTACCTGCGGGTGAGCGATGGGACTTGAACCCACGACCCCCTGGACCACAACCAGGTGCTCTGCCAGCTGAGCTACGCCCACCATGTGCCGTTCGCCGACGGCCGGCGACCAGTCTACTGGTGCGTCAGGCGGACGTGCCGGTGGGCGGCGAGTTCGTGCCGGCGGACGGCACCGCGGGCACGCCGGTGGGGTTGGCCATGATCGCGGCGGCGACCTGCCTGGAGGTCTCGCTGTCGGGCCCCGGCTGGGGGACGAACAGGGCGTCGCGGTAGTAGCGCAGCTCGTCGATCGACTCGCGGATGTCGGCGAGCGCGCGGTGGCCGCCGTGCTTCTCCGGGCTGGCGAAGTACACCCTCGGGTACCAGCGGCGAGCCAGCTCCTTCACCGACGAGACGTCGATCATCCGGTAGTGCAGGTGCTCGTCCAGCGCGCCCATGTCTCTGGCGATGAACGCGCGGTCGGTGGCGATGGTGTTGCCGCACAGCGGCACCTTGCCCGGTTCGCTCACCCACCCGCGGATGTAGTCGAGGACCTGGTTCTCCGCGTCCTCGAGCGAGGTGCCGTTCGGTAGCTCGCCGAGCAGGCCGGACGAGGTGTGCATCTCGCGGACGAGGTCGGACATTTGCTCGATGGCGGCGGCGGGCGGGCGGATGACGACGTCGACACCGTCGCCGAGCACGTTCAGGTCCTGGTCGGTGACCAACGCAGCGATCTCCACGAGCGCGTCGTGCTTCAGATCGAGGCCGGTCATCTCGCAGTCGACCCACACAAGTCGGTCGTTCATACCTTCACTCTATGGGTTGGCGATGACTCGACTACGAACCTACCTGGAGGCTCGCGACGACGTCGTCGATGCTCGACTCCAGCTCCGGCTTGTTGTCGGGGACGGTGATGTAGACGCCGACCGGCCGCGGGTCGGCGTCGATGACGGCGACGTACACGGTCTCGCCGGTGGCCTCGAAGCCGTCCGGCCGGTCCTCGAACTCCAGGTCGAACCTCATCTCGTAGCCCTGCTTGCCGGACACCGTGATCTCCTTCGGCTGCTCGTCGCCGCGCGTCACGGTCATCGGTTTGTAGTAGTTCCTCTCGACGGACTCGGCGAACGACTCGGTCGTCGACTGCAGGTCGTCCGGGCCGGAGTAGTCGAACCGCTTCGCCATGGTGCCGACCGTCACCTGCGCCACCCAGTCGTTGCGTGGTTTGATCGCGTTCCGCTGGGTGGTCTGGGTCTGGCCCTTGCTGCCGGTGAGCTCGTCGACCGGAGTACTCGCCGGTTCGGTCCAGTCCCCGTCGAGCTGGGTGTACGAGATCGCACCCGCGGTGACCCGCGGACCCGACGGTCGGGTCTTGCTCGGCTCGTCGGTGGGCGACTTCGCCGGCTTCGACGGCCCGTTGGTCGGCTTCGTGGTCGGCTCGCCGTCGCGGTTCAGGTAGAACCAGCCACCGAGCAGGCCGAGGACCAGCACCAGCGCGAGCCCCCCGGCGATGCCGCCGACGAGAGCACCGCGGCGCTTCTTCTTCGGCGGCGGCGCTTCCTGCTGCTGGTACGTGGTGTACTCGGCCTCGGGTTCCCACGCCGCCTGCAGACCGGCGTACGGGTCGGCAGCGCCCTCCTGCCCGAGGTGAACGGTGGGCGGCGCGGGCGCGTACGCCTCCTGCTCACCGGCACCGGACCCGTCCAGATGATAAGTCGGCGGCTCCGGCACATACGGCGACGCCTGCCACCCATCACCGTCGGCCTCCCACCCGGCGACCGGGGGAGGCTCCTGACCGAGGTGGTGGGTCGGCGGCTGCGGCACCTGCCATGCGTCGTCGGCGGGTGGGTCTTGGTCGAGGTGGTGGGTCGGTGGTTGCGGTGTCTGCCATGCGTCGTCGGCGGGTGGGTCTTGGTCGAGGTGGTGGGTCGGCGGCTCGGGAGGCGGCGCCGCGTCGACGGGCGGTTCCGCCGGTTGCCACTGGGTGGCAGCGTGCCCCGGATACTGCCCATCAGCGGGTTGCTGGTCGACATGGTGGGTCGGCGGTTGCCAGGCGTCGCCGGCCGGTGCCTCTTGGTCTAGGTGGTGGGTCGGCGGTTGCGGTGCTTCTTGCGCCGCCGGTTCGTGTTCGAGGTGGTAGGTCGGCGGCTGTGGTGGTTGCCAGCTTTCACCGACCGGCTCCGGCGCCTGCTGCCACTCGGTTGCCGGGTACTGGGCCGATGGTTGCGGCATGTCCTGGGACGGCTGCCAAGTGTTGGCCGTGGGCTCCCACCCGGTGTCCGGTGGAGCGTCGGCGGGCGCCTGCTCGGGGCTGGCGGACTGCCAGGTGTCGCCCTCCAGGTCGGCGGGCTGCTGCCACTCCGTGGCCGGCGGTTCGGCCGCGCCCTGTTGCCACCCAGCGTCGGCCTGCTCTGGCGCCTGCCGCCATTCGGTAGCCGGCGGTTCGGGTGCTGCAGCGCCGACCGGGTCGGCCGTGGGCTGTTGCCAGGTGGCATCGGCGGGGTCCGCCGCGGGCTGTTGCCACCCGGCGTCGGCCTGCTCTGGCGCTTGTTGCCACTCGGTGCTCGGCGGCTCGGTGGCTGCGGGCTGTTGCCAGGTGGCATCGGCGGGGTCAGCCGCGGGCTGTTGCCACGCTGCAGCTGGGTCCGCTGGGGGTTGCCAGTTGGTGGTCGGTGGGTCGGGTGCCGCGTACTGCTCGGCGCTGGCTGGGTCGGCCGCGGCTTGTTGCCACTGGGCGGCCGGGTCCGCTGCTGGCTGCCGCCATTCGGTAGCCGGCGGTTCGGGTGCTGCAGCGCCGGCCGGGTCGGCCGTGGGCTGTTGCCAGGTGGCATCGGCGGGGGCCGCCGCGGGTTGTTGCCACGCGGCAGCTGGGTCCGCCGGGGGTTGCCACTGGGCGGCGGGGTCCGCTGCTGGCTGTTGCCACTCGGTAGCTGGTGGCTCGGGTGCTGCGGTGCTGGCGGGGTTGGCCGCCGATTGTTGCCACTGGGCGGCCGGGTCCGCGGCGGGGTCGGGGGTCGGGTATGCCAGGCCGGTGTCGGCAGGGGCCGGTTGCGCCGGCCAGGGCGGTGGTTGCGGGGCGTGCGGGTCGGTCGCTGGCTGCTGGTCGAAGGGGACGGCCGGCGGGGTGTGGTGCAGGGTCGGCGTCGGAGCCGGGCCTGGTGGGTACTCGTCCGGTGGGGGTTGCTGCCAGTCGGTCATCGGTGGCTGGTGGTCACCGGTCCATGGTGGTGGCTCGGCCTGGGGTTCCCAGCCGACGCCCGAGGCGTCGCCGAACTCGGCGGTTGGTGGCTCCGGATGGACGGTCGCCGCGTCCTCGGCCGCGCCCGGCTGCATCTCGCCGGGCATCGGCGCGGTCTCCGCGGCCCACTGGTAACCGTCCCACCACCGCAGCAGGCCCGGCACACCATACGGATCCGGGTACCAGCCGGCGGGAACCTCGTTCATGGGACCCGAGCGTACAGTCGCGCCTGCACGCCGAGGGGTGTCCGGTACGCCCGGTTCCCGTCAGTGCAACCGCCAGTCACCGGGCAGGCTCAACGGCCCGAAAACCGGCAGGCCGAGCTGCGCGGCGACGCCGGCGAAGATCCCCCAACCGGACGTCCTGAGGCTCGCCGTCACCGCCGTGGCGTCCTCGCTCGACTGGGCCGGCAGCAGCTGCGTCAGCGGCGAGATCCGCGGGAAGACGCGCACCGGCGTCAGTACGGTCGCTGGGATGCCGGCGTACCGCTTGGCCACTTCGATCGCGTGGGTGAGGCCACCGAGCTCGTCGACGAGGCCGCGCTCGTGCGCGTCGGTGCCGGTCCAGACCCGGCCGCGGGCGAGCTCGTGCACCCGCTCCCGCGACAGCCGCCGCCCGACCGCGACCTTGCCGGTGAAGTCGTCGTATACGTGGTCGAGCCAGCTGTTCAGCCGGTCCCGGTCCGCGTCGCTGTACTCGTAGAGCGGCGAAGACAGCAGCGCGTGCTCGCCGCCGGTGACCCCCTCGCGCGCGACGCCGAACCTGCGCATCAGGTCGTCGAGGACGACCTTCCCGCCGAGCACCCCGATCGAGCCGGTGAGCGTCAGCGGCTCGGCGACGATGGCGTGCGTGCCCATCGCCACGTAGTACCCGCCGGACGCGGCGACCTCACCCATCGAAGCGACCACCGTCTTGCCGGCGGCCCTCGCCTGGCCGACGGCACGCCAGATGGTGTCCGACGCGGTGTACGAGCCACCCGGGCTGTCCACGCGCAACACGATCGCGCGCACCTCCGGGCTACGGACCGCCGCCCTGATCGCCGCGGCGACGGTGTCCGAGCCCGCCGTCTGGGCGGAGAACGGCCGTACGCCGCCGCTGCGGCCGAGGTGGATCCCGCCGGTGACGTGCACGAGCGCGACCGCGTCGTGGTCGCTGGTGGCCACCCGCTTGGTCAGCTGGTCGATGCCGGACCGCCCGTACCGGGACAGGTACAGCAGCTCGGCGTCGCTGCCGGCGCGGTGCCGGACGGTGTCGTAGACCTCGTCGCGGTAACCGAGGTGGTCGACCAGGCCGGCGCTGTGCGCCTCGGCGGCCAGCAGCGGACCGCGGTCCACCAGCCCGCGCACCTCGGCGGCGGGTACGTCGCGCCCCTCGGCCACGCCGCTGACCAGCTGCGCGGTGCTGGACGTGACGATGGCCTCGACGGACTCCCGGTGCGGCCCGGTGAACCCGGACTCGGTGAGCAGGTTCACCGCGTTCTTGTACTCGTGCCGCTGCCCGAACTGCGGCTTGGCCCGCACCTGTTCGAGCGCCTCCCGCAGGAACAGCTGTACGGCGGCGACGCCGGTGAGGCCGACGGCGCCGGACGGCTGCAGCCAGATCTCGTCGAACCCGGTTGCGAGCAGGTACCCGCCGTTGCCCGGGCCGAACTCGTTGAACGTCTCGGCCCACGCGTACGCCGGCTTGCCGCCGGCCCGGAATGCGGCGACCGCCTCCTTCAGCTCCTGCGCCCGGGCGAGCCCGAGCGGCGTGTTGCCGCCGACCTTCGCGACGAGAGCGCGTACCCGGGGGTCGCGGCCGGCCCGGTGGAGCGCGTCGATGGTGCCGCGCAGCGTGTGCTTGCGGAACGAGAGCGCGGCGGTGAGCGGATCGTGCGGCACGCCTTCGACGAGCGGCTGGGTCAGGTCGACCTCGAGGACAAGCGGTGCCTTCCGCCGCCGCTTGGCCGTCCGGAGCTGTTCGAGGAGGAGGGAGCTCTGGGTGCTCACGTCGTTGCCTCCGCTTCCGCTGGCCAGGACAGCTGCCTGGTCACACCCTACGGGGAGGGGCACGGTAGGTCTGGCGCGGTGTGCGGCCTCCGGTCAGGGGTGGCGACCCGCAAGAACGCAGAACTCGTTCCCCTCCGGGTCGGTGAGACAGACCCAGCTCTCATCGCCGGTTTGCCCGACGTCGGCGTGTCGAGCACCCAGGTCGAGCAGGCGAAGGACCTCTTCGTCCTGCTCCCTGTCGGTTGGGTTGACGTCGAGGTGGAGCCTGTTCTTGCTGGTCTTGCCCTCGGGCACGTGCGCGAATGTCAACGTCGGTGGCACTGGGCCGAGGTGGTTCTTGCCTTCAGGCACCATCGGGGAGCCAATTGCGACAATTCCGTCGTCTTCGTCTTTCACCTCGTAGCCAAGGACCGCGCACCAGAACCGGGCGAGACCGTTGGGATCGGCACAGTCGATCGCAAGCTCGGTGAACTTACTGGTCATGTCAGGATCTCCCAGTCAGGTGGCGGGTCCGCCAAAGGCTGCCACACGCCAACCGCGACGGCTTCTCACCCCAGCCGGTATAGTCGAACCTGCGTTCGATAGTGAGATGCATCACGCCCGTCCCCCGCGTAAGGCCCTCGCGCGTGGTTATCAATGGGACTGATGTGTTGCCGTACGAGATGGCCCGGATTTGGTGGAATCTCCAGCCGTCCTCGTGCGTTCTCATCAGTGACGACGGTGGGGGCTAGATCGAGGGGAAAGTTCGCCCAGTGACGATCCAGTACGAAGAGCAGATTCCGGAGCGGGACCTCGTCGGCACGTACCTCGACGAGATCAGCCGCACTGCGTTGCTCGACGCTGTCCAAGAGGTCGAGCTGTCCAAGGCCATCGAGGCTGGGTTGTACGCCGAGCACCTGCTCGAGACCGACAAGGTGCCCAAGGGTGTGACGAAGACCGAGCTGACGGCGCTGGCGGAGCAGGGACAGCGGGCCAAACAGCGCTTCATCCAGGCGAACCTCCGCCTCGTCGTGTCGGTCGCACGCCGGTACGGCGGTCACCAGATGCCGCTGCTCGACCTGGTGCAGGAGGGCAACACCGGCCTGGTCCGCGCGGTGGAGAAGTTCGACTACGCCCGCGGCTACAAGTTCTCGACGTACGCCACCTGGTGGATCCGCCAGGCGATCTCCCGTGCCATCGCGCAGACGGCCAGGACGGTGCGCCTGCCGGTGCACGTCGTGGAGGAGCTCAACCGGATGGGGTCCACCCGCCGCGCCCTGACCCGCCAGCTGGGACGTGACCCGGAGATCGACGAGCTGGCCGCGGCCCTCGACATGCCGCTCGAGCGGGTCGAGGAGCTCGTGGGCTGGGCCCGCGAGCCGCTGAGCCTGGATGCGAAGGTCGGTGACGACGAGGACACCAGCCTCGGCGAGCTGGTCGAGGAGGGTGACGCGCCGTCGCCGGAGTCGATCGTCGTGGCGGCGTCGCAGCGGGAGAACCTCGACACTCTGATCGAGCGGCTCGACCCGCGCTCGGCGACGATCGTGCGGGCCCGGTTCGGGTTCTCCGACGGCAGGCAGCACTCGCTGTCCGAGATCGGCCGCAATCTCGGCCTGACCAGGGAGCGGATCAGGCAGCTGGAGCGCGAGGCGCTGGCCAAGCTGAAGAAGTACGCAAGCATCGAAGGATTCGACGGTCGCGACGCGGCCTGAGCAACCAACCGCATGGAGCGCGCTGTCCCGTCTCGGGGCGGCGCGTTCTTTCTGTTTTATAGTCGGTAAATCCGACTGAGCTGATAGTAAATTTTTTGCAAAGACCTCCCCACGTCTGTTACCGTCCCTTTACTTATGTGGTTGTCGGTATCCCGGGGCGCTCTGCCTGTTCCTGAACTCTCTTCGTGTGTCGAACGCTGCTCCTCGGCGTCGAGCCTCGCTCGAGCAGGTGCCCTCGAAGTTGGACGGGAGATCGGGTGACCACGGGCACGGGTACGGTTTCGCAAGGCTGCCCAACCTCGTCGGTGGGTGTCGAGCGTCCCCCGGCACGTGACCCGTTACTCGACAACGCGAAGTTCCTTGCCATCGCGCTGGTGGTCGTGGGGCATGCGATCGAGCCGCTGCGCGACGTGCCAGCCGCGAACAGCGCGTACATGGCGATCTACGCGTTCCACATGCCGGTGTTCATCCTGATCGCCGGCTACCTCTCGCGCGGCTTCACGGGTGCGCGGCGACAGGCGCGGCGGCTGCTCGACGGCGTGGTGATCCCGTACCTGGTGTTCGAGATCAGCTACGAGCTCCTCCGTGACGTGGCCCGCGGCCAGGAGGTCGCCGTCAGCCTGCTCGACCCGTCCTTCGCCATGTGGTTCCTCGTCGCGCTGCTGATCTGGCGGCTGACGGTGCCGCTGTGGAAGGCGATGCCGCCGGGGCTCGCCGTCGGGGTGGCCGTGGTCGTCTCGATGCTGGTGCCGCTGACCGATCTGTCCGGCGAGCTGGACCTGTACCGGGTGCTCGGCTTCCTGCCGTTCTACGTCGCCGGCCTGGTGCTGCCGGACTGGTACCTCGAGCTCGTACGAATGAGGGGCGTCCGGGCGTTGGCGCTGCCGGTACTGTTCGGCGCGGTCTTCGGTGCGTACCAGCTCACCAAGCACGGCAGCCTGTGGATCTACTACGCCAAGAGCTACGAGCAGGTCGGTCTCGGTGCGTTCTGGGGGATGGGCAACCGGGCAGCCGCGCTGGCGCTGGGGGTCGTGTTGCTCACCGCGTTCCTGGCGGTGGTGCCGCGGCGGTCGATGTGGTTCACTGGACTCGGTGCGGCGACGATGTACGTCTATCTCTTGCACAGGTACGTAGTGAAGGGCGCCACATCGGTCGGGCTGTACGACGCGCCGTGGCTGCACACCGTCGCGGGGACCGGCCTGGTCGTGCTCCTCGCTGTCGCGGTGACGCTGTTGCTGTCCTCTCCTCCGGTTGTTCGGCTCGCGCGGCCGTTCGTGGAGCCCCGGCTGGACTGGCTGCTCGGCCCGTCGCAGTCACGACAGCCGGAGGTCACCCGCGCGCGGGTCTGACTGCCCGTGCTGTTACCGTACTGTGACATACGTGCCGTCGACCGCCGGAGCCCTTTTCCTGCATGCCTGAGCTCTTCGTGAGGCGTCGTCTGTCGCGTGTCGGCTCGCTGTGCGAGCGACATCTTGCCAGCCCGGTCGTGCGCTGAACCGGTGCTGGTTCCTGCTGTTCCGGCGTTTCGTCGCGTCCGAAAGGCCTGCTCCCGGACGTGACAAGGAGACAGTTACGTGGCCACTGACGTGCGCGCGCTCCCGCACGACAGGCCGACGGCGGTGTCGGTGCCAGCCGACCGCTCGCCCGTCCGCGACCCGTTCCTGGACAACGCGAAGTTCCTCGCGATCGTGCTCGTGGTGATCGGCCACGCGATCGAACCGCTGCGCGACGTGCCGGCGACCAAGGGTCTCTACGTCACCATCTACGCGTTCCACATGCCGGTGTTCATCCTGATCTCCGGTTACCTGTCCCGTAACTTCACCGGCAAGCCGCACCAGGGGCGCCGGTTGATCACCGGCATCGTGCTGCCGTATCTGATCTTCGAGTTCAGCTACGAGATCCTGCGTGACTTCACCAGTGGCACCGAGATCGTGATCAGCCCGCTCGACCCGTCGTTCGCGATGTGGTTCCTGATCGCGTTGCTGTTCTGGCGATTGAGCGTCCCGATGTGGAATGCGTTGCACCCGGTGGTCGCAGTGGCGGTGGCGGTCGCCATCTCGCTGGCTGCCGGCCTCACCGAGCTGCCGTCCTCGTTCGACCCGAGTCGGGTGCTCGGTTTCCTGCCGTTCTACGTCGCCGGCCTGATGATGCCGAAGCGCTACTTCGACCTGGTGCGTACGAAGCTGGCCAGGGGGCTAGCGATCCCGGCGCTGCTCTTCTCGCTCGCCGGTGCGTACCTGTTCGCGCAGGACGGCGGCAGGGTCTGGCTGTACTACGACAAGAGCTACGAGCAGATCGGCGTGTCGGCGTTGTCCGGCCTGGGGCATCGCGCCTGCGCGTTGGCGCTCGGGTTCGTGCTGCTCACTGCGTTCCTCGCCGTCGTGCCACGGCGCTTCACCTGGTTCACCGGTCTCGGTGCGGCGACGATGTACGTGTACCTGCTGCACCGGTTCGTGGTGAAGGGCGCGGCCGGGTTCGGCCTGTACGAACCGGCGTGGCTGCACACGGTGGCCGGCAGTGCTCTGGTCGTCGCGCTCGCGGTGGGCCTGGTGTTCCTGTTCTCCAGTCGGCCGGTCACCCAGCTCGTCCAGCCGTTCGCCGAGCCCAGGCTGGACTGGCTGTTCCGGCTGCGGTCCGCCGCCGACCGACGGTGACCCGTCTCACAGGAGTTTCGTCATGAAGACGCTGTGCGGGTCGGGACGGTAGCCGGCGAAGGGGTCGCAGTACTCGAAGCCGAACTTCTCGTACAGCCGCCTGGCGGGCAGGAAGGAGTCGGTCGACCCGGTCTCCAGGCTCAGCCGGGTGAAACCCAGCTGCTTGGCCTCGTCGAGGATGTGCGCGAGCAGGACGGACGCGACACCGCTTCGTTTGCGCGCCTGCTTCGTCCGCATGGCCTTGAGCTCGGCGTGCGTCGCGTCGAGCCGCTTCAGTGCGCCGCAGCCCACGACCGTGCCGCCGTCGGTCGCCGACCAGAATGTCACGCCGCGCTCGCGTAGTTCGTCGAGGCCGAGCGCATGCACGCTCTCCGGCGGTGTGATGGCGCGCATCTCGTCGAGGTGCTCGGCGAGGAACTCGGCGGTCTTCGTGCCGGTGAGGTCGTCGACGGCGATCTGCACGCACTGCCCCCTCTCGTTCTGCGAACAATCAAACTGTAGCTTCGGGCTACGTCCGCGCCGAGGAGTCACCCAGGCCGGGCAACGGCCGATCCGCAATCGGTTCCTCCAGGCCGAACGCCTGCAGGCGCCCGCTGCGTGCGGTGCGAGGCGCCGACTCGAAGCCGATGGCGTGATGTCCCAGCTGAGTCAGGCCAGGAACATCCGCTCGCGCCGACTGTGGTGGTGACGGCTGCCCGGGCGGGGACGGTGAGAGCGATCACGTTGCTTCGCGGACGGCCTTACCGTATAACTTACGGTAAGTACCTCCAACTGGAGTGGGCATGGACGAGCGATCAACGCTGATCAGCCTTCTGCGGGTGGCCAAGCGGTTCGAGCGCGACCGCTCGATGTTCACCGCGGTCGAGGACGTCGACCTCGAGGTGGCGCGCGGCGAGTTCTGCTGTGTCGTCGGCCCGAGCGGTTGTGGGAAGTCGACGCTGTTGAACATGTCGGCGGGCCTGATGGCGCCGTCCGACGGTGCCGTCCACTACGACGGCGAGCCGGTCACCGCGCCGAACACCAAGGTGGGCTACATCACCCAGAAGGACAACGTGTTGCCGTGGCGTTCGGTGCGGCGCAACGTCGCGCTCCCGCTCGAGCTGCGTGGTCTGGACAAAGGCGAGATCGCCGAGCGGGTGGACGCCATGCTCGACCTGGTCGGGCTCACCAGCTTCGCCGACGCGTATCCCCGGCAGCTGTCCGGTGGCATGCGCAAGCGGGTCGCTCTCGCCAGGACGCTCGTCTACGAGCCCGAGGCGATCCTCGCCGACGAACCGTTCGGCGCGCTCGACGCGCAGCTGAAGACCGTACTCCAGGCCGAGATGCACCGCATCTGGGAGCGTACGGGTTCCACGGTCGTTTTCGTGACGCACGACATCGGCGAGGCGATCGCGCTCGGCGACCGCGTGGTCGTCATGTCGAAGCGTCCAGGGCGGATCCGGCTGATCCGCGACATCGACCTGCCGAGGCCGCGCGACATGTTCAAGATCAGGTTCGAGTCGAGGTACGCGGAGCTGTTCGAGGAACTCTGGGCGGCACTGGCCGACGACGTCGAACACGAGCTCGCTTCATGAGTGTCACCGCCATGGACACCACCGATCAGGAAGCATCCGCGCGGCGCACGGCCGCGGAGACGGCGGACGCACAACAGCTGCAGGTGCGGCGCAGGAAACGCATGGGCTGGGTGTGGGTCGTACGTGCCGTGCTCGTCGCCGTGGCCGTCGCCGGGTGGGAGCTGTGCTCGGGCGCGCTGATCGACCCGTTCTGGATCTCCAGCCCGTCCGCCGTGCTGACCAAGCTCTGGACGTGGTGCATCGACGGGTCGCTGTGGACGCACGGCTCGGCGACGTTGCAGGCGATGGCACTCGGCTTCGTCGTCGGTGGTGCCGCGGGCGTGACGGTCGGCTTCGTCCTCGGTCGGTCGCCGTTCCTCGCCGAGGTGCTCAACCCGCTCGTCATCGCCGCGAACAGCCTGCCGAAGCTCGCGCTTGCGCCGTTGTTCATCCTCTGGTTCGGCATCGGGCTGGAGTCGAAGGTCGCGCTCACCGCGGTCGTGGTCTTCTTCCTGGTGTTCCACAACAGCTTCTCCGGCGCGAAGAACGTCGACCAGGAGCTGTTGGACGTCGTCACCTTGATGGGCGCCAACCGCAAGGACCGGTTGGTGAAGGTCATCGTGCCCGCCGCGGCGAGCTGGGTCTTCACCGGCCTGCGGCTCGCCGTTCCTTACTCCCTCATCGGTGCGGTCGTCAGTGAGATCACCGCGTCGAACGAGGGTCTCGGCTACCTGCTGAAGCGTTCGGCGAACACGTTCGACACCGCGGGCACCTTCGCCGCCGTCGTGGTGCTGATGGTCGTCGCGGTCGTGATCAACATCGCGGTCACCCGTGCAGAGCGTTACTCGAGTCGTTAGAAGTGAGTCGGTCATGAACAAGCTCACGCGCACTATGGGGTGCGCAGTCGCAGTCGGGGCGCTGGTGCTGAGTGGCGCAGCCTGTCAGAAGCCGAAGCAGGCCGCGTCCGCCGATGGTCCGTGCGCGGGACAGACGCTGCGGATCAGCCAGGCCACCGACGGCAGCATGCTCTACATCGCGGACGAGATCGCGGCCGCGAAGGGGATGTTCGCCAAGCAGGGCCTGACCATCGACCGGATCGCGCTCGGCGGTGGCTCGGAGGCGATCCAGGCGCTCGTCGGCGGCAGCGCCGACGTGACGCTGTCGACGCATCCGACGGTGCTGTCCACCCGGGAGAAGGGCGGCCCGGTGCTGACCTTCGCCACCGTCATGGACAGCCTGCTCTACGGCCTGACGATGAAGTCCGACATCGCCCCGGACGAGGAGAGCGAGGAGGCGGTCGTCGAGGCGCTGCGCGGCAAGAAGGTCGGCATCACGTCGGCGGGCAGCTCGACCGACAGGATCATGCGCTACCTGTTCCTGCAGCACGGGCTCGACCCGGACAAGGACGTCGAGATCGTGGCGACCGGCGGATCGTCGGAGATGGTCGCGTCGTTCGCCAGGGGCAGCATCGACGCCTACGTCATCTCGCCGCCGGCGTCGATCATCGGTGCGGAGAAGGGGGACGGCAAGGTCGCCCTGGACCTGTCCGAAGGCACGGTACCTGCGTTCGACGACATCCTGTGGCTCACCGCGCTCACGTCGAAGGAAGCGCTCGAGAAGAAGAAGGACGCGTTGGTGTGCTACTCGCGTGCGCTGAACAAGGCCGTGGAGCTCATCCACAGTGACCCGGAGCAGGCGAAGAAGGTCGTCAGGAAGAAGTACAAGCAGCTCTCCGACGAGCAGTTCGAGGAGGCGTTCGAGCAGGTGGTGTCCGCGACACCGAAGTCGGTCGCCGTCGACGCCGAGGACGCGGACGCGGCGTACCGGTTCGAGAAGAAGGTCGAGCCGAAGCTGAAGGTCCCTTCGAAGGAGTCGTACACGACCACGGTCACCGACCAGGTGATGAAGTGACCGAGGAGGGGGAGCAGGCGGCACTCACCGGCGTCAAGGTGCTCGACATCGCCACCTTGTTCGCCGGGCCGCTGGCCGCCACGCTGCTTGCCGACCAGGGCGCCGAGGTGACGAAGATCGAGCATCCGCGCGGCGATCCGGCGCGCGGGCACGGCCGCAGCAAGGACGGCGTCGCGCTGTGGAACAAGATGCTGTCGCGCGGGAAGCGGTGCGCCACCTTGTACCTCGGCGACGAAGAGTGCCGCGACATCTTCCTCGCCCTGGTGCGTAGTGCCGACGTGGTGATCGAGAACTTCCGCCCCGGCACGCTGGAACGCTGGGGCTTGGGCTGGGACGTCCTCCGCGGGGTGAACCCGCGGCTCGTGCTGTTGCGTACGACCGGTTTCGGGCAGGACGGCCCGTACAGCTCACGCCCCGGCTTCGGCACCCTCGCCGAGTCGATGAGCGGGTTCGCACACATCACCGGTGAGCCGGACGGCCCGCCGACGTTGCCGCCGTTCGGCCTGGCGGACGGGATCGCCGCGATCACCGGTGCCTACGCGGTCATGACCGCGCTGTGGGCGCGGGAGCGCACCGGGCAGGGCCAGGTCATCGACCTGGCGCTCTACGAGCCGATCCTCACCGTGCTCGGGTCGCAGGTCATCGACTTCGACCAGCTCGGGGTGGTGCAGGAACGGACAGGGAACCGCAGCGTCAACAACGCGCCGCGCAACACGTACCGCACCCGCGACGGCAGGTGGCTGGCGATCTCTACGAGCGCGCAGAACGTCGCGGAACGCGTGGTGCGGCTGGTCGGTCGCCCGGAGTTGGTGGAACAGCCGTGGTTCTCGACCGGCGGCGGTCGCGCGCAGCACGCCGACGAGCTCGACGAGGCCGTCGGGTCGTGGATCGCCGCGCGCGACGCCGACGACGTGGTTGCAGCGTTCACTGAGGCGCAGGTGGCGGTAGCGCCGATCTACAGTGCGGCGGACGTCGTCGCGGATCCACATGTGCAGCACCGCGGCAGCGTCGTCCGGCTGCCCGACGACGAGCTCGGCCAGGTGTCGATGCAGGGCCTGTTGTTCCGGTTGTCCGGCACCCCTGGCGCGATCCGCTGGACCGGGCCGCCGCTCGGTGCGCACACCGACGAGGTCCTGCGGGAAGCAGGAGTGACGGGGGAGCGCATCGCGGCGCTCCGGGAGCGAGGCGCCATCTGATGAGGGGACACCGATGCTGCTGCTAGACGCGATCGAGAACGGCGCCACGGTCTACGACCTGGGCCAGCCGCTCGACGCCAACACACCGTGTTCGCCGAACCATCCGGGTTTCCGGATGGCGCTCATCCGCAGGCACGGTGACGCGGTACGCCCGAGTGGGCTGTCCGGTGCGAACGAGCTGATCTCCACCGGCGGTCACGTCGGCACCCACGTCGACGCGCTGTGCCACGTGGCCTTGCACGGCAAGCTGCACGGCGGCGTCGACGCCCACGAGGCGAGCGTGGGCGGGCGGTTCACCGTACACGGCATCGACACCGTGCCACCGATCCTCGCCCGCGGCGTGCTTTTCGACGTACCGCGCGCTCTTGGGATGGAGCGGCTGGACGCCGGCTACGGCGTCACGGCGGACGACCTGGAGAAGGCGGCCGACGTCGAGCTGCGGCCGGGCGACGTGGCGTTGATCCGCACCGGCTGGCCACAGCTGTGGCACGACGCGGAAGCGTTCGTCGGCCGCAGCACGGGCGTACCCGGCATCGACACCACCGGTGCGGACTGGCTGCTCGACCGCGGGATACGCGCGGCCGGCGGCGACACCATCGCGTTCGAACAGATCCACGCGAGCACCGGACACGGTCAGCTGCCGGTGCACCAACGTCTGCTCTTCGACGCGGGGGTGAACATCATCGAGGTGCTCGACCTTGAGGGCATCGCGGCCGCGGACGTGACGGAGTTCCTGTTCGTCTGTAGCCCGTTGAAGATCGTCGGGGGCACGGGCTCACCGGCGCGTCCGCTCGCGGTGGTGGGCGCATGAGCGGAACACAGAGCACGCAGTCGAGCGAGCAGGCGGCATGGGTGCACCGCGCGGCGCAGACGCCACTGCCGGAAGATGTCGCGCGGTTCGTCCGTGACTCGGTGCGCGACACCGTAGGTTGCATCGTCGCCGGCGCGGGCGAGGCGGCCAGTCGCAGTGCGTTGCGGCTCACCGCGGGCACCGGCGACGAGCTGCCGGCGCGCGCGGAAGACGTCGCGCTGTTACTCGGCACTGCAGCGCACGCACACGACTACGATGACGTGCAGCTGCCCACGCTCGTGCACCCCAGCTGCGTCATCGTTCCCACCGCTCTCGCCGCAGCCCGCGCTACCGGCGACGGTGCGCGCCTGGCCGCGGCGATCGCGGCAGGGCAGGAGACCAGCCTGCGCGTCGGCACAGCGTTGCTGACCGCGGACGGCAGCAACTCGATGCTGTTCGAGCGCGGCTTCCACCCGACGCCGGTGTGCACCACGCTCGGCGCCGCGGTGACTGCCGGCGTGCTCATCGACCTCTCCGCCGACGAGCTCGGGCACGCCGTCGGCATTGCCGCGAGCCTCGCCAGCGGGGTGCTCGAGGCGAACCGCACCGGCGGCACCGTCAAGCCGTTCCACGCGGGCTGGGCGGCAGCCTCCGGCATCCGTGCCGCGTACGCCGCGCAGTGCGGGCTCACCGCGCCGCCGACGGTGTTCGAGGGACGGTTCGGGATGCTCAACGCGTTCGGCGCGCCGGAGCTCGCCGCTCGTCCGCTCGGCGACCCGTACGCCGACGGCTGGCAGGTGCTTTCCGTGTCGACGAAGCCGTACCCGACGAACGCGTTCACGCACGCGCCGATCGAGCTCGCGCTGCAGCTGCGCGACCAGGGCGCGCGGGCCGAGGAGCTGGACCGGCTCGTGGTCGGCGTGGCGCGACAGGTGCTGCCGACCATCGCCGAGCCGCGCGCTGCGAAGGTGCGGCCCGATACGCCGTACCACGCGCGCTTCTCCGGGCCGATGACCGTCGCGCTCGCGCTGCGTGGCGGTGCGGGTCTCGGCCTCGCGCTCTCCGACTTCCCACCCGACCTGCTCGCCGACGAGACGCTGCTCGCGCTCGCCGACCGCGTACACGTCGAGGCCGACGACTGGGCGAGCGGCCGGTTCCCCGAGCAGCTCATCGCGACCGGCACGTACACCGACCGCTCCGGCCGGCAGCTGCGTGCCAGCGTCGAGACCGTGCGCGGGGCGCCACAGCGGCCGCTCAGCGAGGACGAGCTGCGGGCGAAGTTCGCGGCCAACGTCACCGGCCCGCTCACCGACGACGCGGTGAAGCAGCTGGACGACCTGCTGGCCGGCGACGTCGGATCCGCGGCGGCCGACGTGGTGGCGGCGATGTTCGTCGCGTTCGGCGGCGGCCGGTAGTTACGGTAAGGGCCATGGCACGAGCTCGCGCGGAGCCGCCGCGGAAGCGCAGGCCGAGGAAGTCGCTCTCGGCCGAGCAGGTGGTCGACGCCGCCATCACGTTGATCCAACGCGACGGCATCGACGCGCTGAGCATGCCGCGGCTGGCCGCCGAGCTCGACTGCGGCGTGATGACGTTGTACGGCTACGTCCAGAACCGCGAGGACCTGCTCTCGCAGGTCACGTCCCGGGTGATCAGCGACCTGCCGGTGGACCGTTCCGGTCACCCGTCGTGGGACGAGGCGCTGCGCCGGTACTGCGTGGCGCTGCGGCAGCGCATGCTCGAGTACCCGACGCTCGTGCAGCTGCTGATCAAGCGGCGGCTGTGGAGCCCGGACATGGCCGACATGGTCGAGTGGCTGCTCACCAGGCTGACGTCAGGCGGCTGGAGCACGGAGGGTGCAGTGCGCGCGTACCGTGCGGCGCAGATCTACACCCTCGGCTTCGCCGAGTACGAGGTCGAACGCACCAGGACCCACCCGTACGCCGAGCACGAGACCTGGTGGCGGCACACCCTGGCGGACCTGCCGCCGGAACAGTACCCGCAGCTGCACGCCGCGGCGGAGTACCTGCCGCAGGGCGCGCTGGAGTCGCAGTACTCCTGGGGCCTCGACCAGCTGATCGACGGTCTCGGCCGGGAACGCCGCCGCAACACGAAGGGCACCAAGGGATCCCGCTGACCGCCTGCCGGGGCTAGCGTGGAAGGCATGATTACCGCTGTGCACTCCCTGGTGTACGCCGACGACCCGGAGGCAGCGCGAGCCTTCTTCCGCGACGTACTCGGCTGGCCGCACGTCGACGCGGGCGACGGCTGGCTGATCTTCCGCACCGGGCCGTTCGAGCTCGGGGTGCACCCGACGTCCACCACGGTCGGGCCGGCCGAGCAACACCACCAGGTGTCGTTGATGTGCGACGACATCGAGGTGACGGTCGCCGAGCTCACCGCGAAGGGTGCGGTCTTCGACGGCGAGGTGCGCGACGAGGGGTACGGCCTGGTCATCATGCTGGCCGTGCCCGGTGCCGGACAGCTGCTGCTCTACCAACCGAAGCACCCGCCCGCGTACGACCTCTGACCGTCACGCCGTACGCCGCGCTGCCCCGCCCCTGGGGGCGAGCAGTTTGCCCGTCCACCACACCAGCGCCGCGAACAGCACCACGGCGACCGCGACCACCGCGCCGGCCACGGCTACGCCGGCGTACCCGCCGTCGGCCGGGTCGAGGAACGGGTAGGGTACCAGCCGACGAGGGGACCACGCACCAGCGAGTAGCCGAGGTACAGGACAGGGAACGCGAGCCACCACGCCGCGTGCCGCAGCCGGGCAGGCGGCCGCGGTGGGGCGAGCACCCAGTCCACCACCACGAGGACCGGCATGATCGCGTGCAGCACGACGTTGGCGTACGCGGGCGTGGCCACGTCCACCCCGCGCAGCATGGTCACGTACACGACACCGGTGACCGCCAGGTACAGCACCGCCGCGCCGCGTACCGCAGCGGGTACCCGGCCGAACACGCCGGCCAACAGCACCGCCGCCGCGTACAGGTTCGACAGCACGGTGAAGTAGCTCAGGTGGTTCGCCGGTACCAGCCGGTCGCCCAGGTGCACCACCAGGTAGACCTCCGCGGACGCCACCAGCAGTGCACTGGCCAGGCGCAGCGCCGTCACGACACGTGTGTGCATCGACACAGCTAAGCACGGAAGCGAGCAGTTCCCGCCGTCGTCGAACGCGCGTCGCGGAACCCGCATGGGGGGGAGCCCATGTCGGTCAGCATCAAACCGCGGAGGGTCGACGCACTCGGTGTGGCGGCCCGTGGCATCGCAGACGACGTGCTCGGCACGGTGGCTACCAACCTCGCCGATGCGCACGAAGACGTACAGGCGACCCGCATCGACGGCCTGGCCATGTACCAGGCACTCACCATGGCGTTGACCGGCTGCGAGTTGAGCGGCCGCGACGCGACCGCGACGGTCACCAGCGTCGGCAACAAACTCTGCACGACGGCGAGTACCCACGGCACGACCGATGCGGCGACCGCCGACCTGTTCAGCCACGGCGCGGTGACGGTGTACTGAGGCGGGCATGGCGATCACCGTCGAGACGTTGACCCGGATGAACGTGGCCGCACTGGCTGGCGTGGTGACCGCGTTCGGCCGCACCAGCCGCTCGTTCGACCGGGCGCGGGAGCGGCTCGTCGGCGAGGTGCTCAACCCGCTTGACGCCGGCGTGGCATGGAGCGGCACCGGCCAGCCAGCCGCGCTCACCACCGTGCGGCTCAACCGGACGGCGCTGGACGTCGGCGTCACCCGCACCACGACCGCGAAGGTCGCCGTGCTCGGCCTGCAGGCCGGCCTCAGGTCCGCTCAGAGCCTGGCCAGGCAGCTGGTCGGACAGGCCGAGGAGCTGAACCTGTACGTGGCCAGCGACGGCACGGTGACGCTGAGGGAAGACGTCGACTATCCGCGGGAGGGGGACGAGGAACCGGCCAGCCTCGCCGCGGCACGTCTCACCACGCAGCTCGTAGGCGCCCTCGGACACGCGGAGACGGCTGACACCTGGGCACGGCAGGTGCTCGACCGGGTGTCGCAGGGGCCGGTCACCTTCACCGACTGGGCGGACGGGGTGGTGGCGGGTGCCAACCGTGACGAGCTCGCCGTGGTGCAGCTGGAGCTGTTGACCACGGTCGTCGGTCGTGCGTGGTGGGAGACCGCCAGGCCGAGACCGATCCTCGACACCGGGCATCCACGGGACGGCAGGGCGATAGGCCCGGCCGTCGACAACTGGGAGAGCATGAGCCTCATCGGTCAGTTCTCCTCGCTGCTCGGCGGCCGGTTGCCTGACTGGCTCTCGGTCACGTTCACCGACGAGCGCAGCAGCGAGGAGATCGAGGACGACGGCGACCGCAAGGTGTCGCTGACCGCCACCCTGGAGGTCAGCGGCACGCTGGAGGTGGCCGGGGAGACGAAGAAGGGCGTGCTCGGCGGGAGCCTCGCGGCGTTCGCGGGGAAGCGACTGGAGTACCGGGTCGTCACCGATCCTTCGTCGGCGGACCTGTTCGTCGACGGCGGCAGCCCCGCCGCACGACGGTGGTGCTCGACGGCAGCTTCTACGCGGGGTTCGACGCGAGCGGCGAGTACCGCGGCGTGCTGCGTGCCAACGTCGGGTACACGCACACCGAGACGGTCAGTACGGGGATCGAACGGGTCGACGGCACCACGGTTCGCGTCGGCGACTCCGAGCTGGTCGAGCACCCAGCCGGCGGCAGCGTCGGCGTCGACAACCTCAAGGGCGAGCTCGACATCAGCAAGTCGTACGAGGACGGCAAGCTGCGTACGATCGACCTCGACATCACCACACCGGAAGGCCGGGTCGCGTACGAACGGTTCCTCGCCACCGGCGTACTGCCACCGGGCGGGACGCCCGGCACGTCGAACGAGACCGTCACGAACGTGGTCGACGCCTCGGCGAACACGGAGCTCGGTGTGGACCTGGGCCCGTGGGAGCCGACGTTGCTGTCGTCGAGCGGCTCGCTCGACGCCTCGAGCACCGTCCATGCCGACGGGCACACGAGCATCGCGACCACCCACACGTCCGGCGACGCCACGACCGACTACGCCGCGGAGTACGGCGCCGACGGCGAGCTGATGGAGACCTACCTCGGTCACCGGACCGGCGACTCCGACGTCGACGTGGCCGACGACGCCGACGTCCGCGTCACGTTCAGCGACGACGAGCTGCACGCGATCAGGGAACAGACGCTGCAGAAGCACGCCCTACGCGAAGGTGACGTCACCGAGGAGGAGGTCGACGAGCTGGTGCAGCAGACCACCGAGGAAGACCAGAGCTCCCTGACCGGCGGGCTGTCCCAGTCGGTCGACGAGGTCGACCTGGCGATCATGCGTGCCGACACGGCTGCGGATGTGCACGCCGCGCTTCTGAACGACGCCGACGGGAACCCGCACGTACTCCTCGAGAAGCTCACCGAGCTGGGTGTCCACGCGGACCAGTACGGCTCCGATACCACCGTGGCAGACGCCCTGAACGACACCGCCACCGTGGACGTCGAGTGACCGTGTCGCGTTCAGCGGCCGCGGTCGAACGGTTCGTGGGTGGTGCTTGCCGTGCGCCCCGGGTCCGGTGAGCGGTGCCTGGGTACGTCTTTGGGCTGGCGCGCTGTGCGCCCGCGCAGGCGTTCCCGTTCCCCGGCGGCCAGCTCGTCGGCTTGCGGCGTCTGGTGTCGGTCCAGGAGCGGGCGCAGCTTGTTCAGCTGCCCCTCGAGATCCTTGATCCTGCTCTCGAGAGCTCTGACGCCGCCGCCCTCGCGTCGCGCCGCCCGCTCGGCTTTCGCCCCTCGGTACAGGTTGAACGGCAGCACTACGGAGATGGCGAGCATGTTGATGGCGGCTATCGCGGGCTGCCCCTGCGCCAACGCGATTCCCGCGTACGCCACGGGGATCCCTACCGAGTCGGCCAGGGCGGTGCGTACTCGCCGCTTCGACAACCCGGACCGTCCGACGCGGCGTTGAGTGCCGCGGACCAGGTTCTTCGACGACGTGGTGACAGCACGCTTGGCCCTGGACCGGTCCCAGCGCTCCCGCAGCGACGGTGGACGCGCTCGGTGCCGTCCCCTGTGCCGTCCGCGGCTGGCCCGGTGACGGGGCGGCCGCCGGTTCGTGCGCATGGTGTCCAGGGGTGTGCTGTGCGCTCCGTACCTGGGGGAGAGGACCTGTCCGTCCACCGTCGCGCCGAGGGAGATCGGCTCGCGTACAGTCGCGGGCCGTGGATGTGCGAGCACGGCCGGACGCCTGCCGGTTCCTTCCGTGGCTCGGGCGGAACGGCGGCGACCACCCAGGCGAGTTGCCCAACGCGGTGTCCGTGATCGACGGAACTGGATGGGTCTCCTCCTGTCGCTGGGGTCCGGTCGTACGGAGTTTACCGACTCTCGGGCCGCGCGTTACCCAGCGCTGAACGGGCATTCAGGGATAAACCGGGAGAAACGCTCCAGCAGGACCTCATCGGCGCTACCGCGGAAGGTCGTGTCGTCGACGACCAGGGCCGTCTCGTGGCCACGGCACCACCACCTGCCTGATCCACCGCCCATGAGAGGCTGGCCGTGGGATCACCGCAGTGACATGTCCAACTGGCGGATCAGTTCGCCGACCCGCCCGCCGCCGCGCGGGGCGGCCGGGTAGCGCCTCAGGACGTCCACCACGACGGGGTGCGCAAGGGCCCGCGACTGCGCGATGTGGTCGGCACCGACGGCGGGATCGTCGCCGGCGGAGAGCTCGAACGCTCGTGCGGCATGCGCGGCCGACCCGAGGATGTGCCTGACCTGAGTGGCTTTCGCCAGCGGGTGGAGGAACGCCGCACCGGCCGCGCCCAAGGCCGCGCGCGCAGCGTCGCTCGCCGCGGCCTGTCCTGCATCGCGGGTCTCCTGGGCCGCCCGCTGTGCCGCCCACGCGCTGTCACGTAGCGCCTTGGTCCGCTCGGCTCCCTCCGCGAACGCCTGCGCAGCGTCGATCGCGGCTCGTGGGCGCCGGTCGTCCGGGCGTGCACGTTCGAAGATCGCCAGTGCAGGCCGCGCGCACGCCACCGCGTAGCCGGCGACCTCGCGGAGCTCGGACCGGCTGAGTTCGATCATCCCAGCCTGCGCCGCAGGACGTCTGCGCCCGGCCCGGTGAGTTCATGCGCTACTCCGGCGCGTCCGGCCAAGACCATCAAGACCGCCTCGGCCGTACCTCGTGCTTCTGGACCCTTGCCGCGGGACCAGTCGAGGTCGGTTGCGACCAGTCGCACGCCCCGCGCGTTCCAGAAACCGCGTAGTGGCGGGGCTGTGACGGCGAACGGGAGTGCATACCGCAGCCGCTCCTCAGGGATGAGACGTGGCTTTCCGAGTGGACGACGGATGTCCTGCTGATGAACGAGCGCATCGACGAGGCCGATGCGGCCGCCAAACTTCGCGGTCGTGCCCTGCGGGTCCAGATGAGAGCGCAGGAACGCGACCAGCTGGCGGGTATCGAGCTGGGCGTACTCGGCCAACGCGACCTGGTTGAGCTCCCCGAATCGGAACCGCGCCCTGGCCAACCGGCGGAGCAACTCGCCTTTCCCGTGCTCCTCGTAGCTGACGACATGGGCGACAACATCGCGGACCCGCCAGTTCGAACACAGGCTCTTGGCCTCCCACTGGTCCGGGGTCAGCTCGTCCAGGAAGTCGGCCAGCTCCGACCGTTCCTGCCGGGCCAGCGCCATCACATTCATCTGAGCTTCCCTCGCACACGTCGACAGGCCACCCCCGCCACGGACTTTGACGTCGGCACTGACGCACAAGCTACCAGAGGCGAAAACGGCTCGTTGTGGGAAAATCGCTCGGTGCAGATCGGGATGCTGGGACCTCTTCAGGTTCGCACCGACGACGGCCTCCTCGCCGACGTGCCGGGCGCCCGGCTGCGCGGCTTGTTGACCGCGCTCGCCCAGCAACCAGGGCGCGTGGTCTCCAAGGCGGCGCTGATCGACTGGATCTGGGGTGAGCTCCCGCCCGACGACGCGGTGAATGCCTTGCAACGCTTGGCCTCCCGGCTGCGAAAGGTGCTACCGGACGGGCTGGTCGAAGGACAGCCAGACGGCTATCGGTTGTTGGTCGACCCCGACACGGTCGACGCCGTGCGCTTCGAACGCCTCATCGGTCAGGCTCGCCATGAGGAGGGTCCCCGGCGGGTACGGCTGCTGCGCGAGGCTCTCGCAATATGGCGTGGTGCGGCCATGCAGGATGTCGGACTCCAGGACAGTGCAGCGTTCGACGCTGCGGTGAGCCGACTCGAGGGGCTCCGCCTGACCGCCAGGGAAGATCGGTACGAGGCCGAAGTCAGCCTCGGCCACGGTGTCGAGTTCATCGCGGAACTGACCGACATGGTGGCCGCGCATCCGTTGCGGGAACGGCTGGCCGCCGCGCTGATGCGGGCCCTCGTCGCGGCCGGTCGGGACTCGGAGGCGCTGCTCACCTACCAGCGCACGAGGGAAGCCCTGGCCGACGCACTCGGCGCCGACCCGTCACCTGAGCTGTCCGCCCTACACGTCGCGCTGCTGAAGGGCGAGTTGGGGCCACCGGACGAGAACCGGAAGACCAACCTCCGTGCCGAGCTGACCAGCTTCGTCGGCAAGGAGGCCGATGTCGCTGCGGTCGGCAAGCTCAGCGCCGAACATCGGCTCACCACCTTGATCGGGCCGGGCGGCTCGGGAAAGACCAGGCTGGCCACAGAAACCGCGCGCACGCTGCTCGGCGATCTGCCGGACGGGGTCTGGCTGGTGAAGCTTGCCGCCATCGGCGCCGACGGGGACGTGGCGCAGGCGACGCTCACCGCACTCGGCCTGCGGGATGCTCGGTGCGACACCGCACGCGGAGCTGACGGACCGGCTCATTGCTGCGATCCGCGAGCGGGAGGTGCTGCTGATCCTGGACAACTGTGAGCACGTGATCGAGTCGGCCGCGGCGTTCGCCCACCGAGTTCTAGGCGAGTGCCGGCGGCTGCGGATCCTGGCGACCAGCAGGGAGCCGCTCGGCATCACCGGTGAGGCGCTCTGGCAGGTTGCGCCGCTGGCCGTCCCGGCGGGGGACGCCAGCCCCGGCGAGGTCGAGTCGTCGCCGGCCGTCCAGCTGCTGCGCGTAAAGGTGGCCGAGAAGACCACGGTCGGCTTCTTCGGTGGTCAGCTCACTGTCGAAACGAACGTCGCGGGCGATAAGAGCGGATCGGTGGCCATCACGATCGACCTGCCCGCCGGCTCCAGCCTGGTCGCAGGCGTGGCGTACTCGAGTGTGCACGCCGACGGCCCGCTCGGCCCGTGCGAGCTGAACATGGCGTCGGGCCGGATCCAGCTCGATCGCATCGACGCGCTGCGGGCGAATCTCGCAGCCGGCGAGGTCGTCGCCGGGCGCGCCGACATCGAGGGCGGGTCGGCCGCAGTGCGGATCAGCGAGGTCGACGGCAACGTCAAGCTCCTGGGCTCGTCCGGGCACGTCCGGATCGGCACCGCCTCAGCCGACCTCGATCTCACCAACAGCAACGGCGGCTTCGACATCGACCGCGCGGACGGCAACGGCTGACCCGCGGCCACGCGGAACTGTCGAACCTCTCGGGCAACATCGAGATCGGCATCAGCGAGGGCACCGCTGTCCGGGTGGATGCCAACAGCAAGAACGGATCGGTGCGCAACTCGGTTTCGCCGCAGGGGAAGCCCGACAACGAGCTGACGGTCGATGCCGGCACGCGACGCGGCGACATCATTATCGAACGCGCAGCCAGCTGACCTAGCCGCCAAGCCGATGACTTTCGGCCACCTCGGCGGTCAGTACCGGTGATCACTCACTCCAGCGGAAGGAACGACTCAGATGACGCCCGGTGCGTACGCATCAGTGAACGGCATAGACCTCTACTACGAGGTGCACGGCGCGGATCGACCCGGAATTCCGTTGATCATGCTGCATGGGGGCGTGCTCACGTTCCACCTGAGTTTCGATGCGTTGCTGCCGGAGGTGGCCGCCGACCGGCAGGTGATCGGGGTGGAGCTGCAGGGGCATGGCCATACCGCCGACGGCGAGCGGCCGTTCAGCATCCGGCAGTGCGCGGAGGACGTGGTGGCGTTGCTGGACGAGCTGGGCGTGGAGCGGGCCGACTTCTTCGGCTTCAGTCTGGGTGGGCTGGTCTCGACCGAGGTCGCCACCGGCTACCCGGAGCGGGTCGGTCGGGTGGTGCTGGCCGCGTCGCACTTCCGGCCGGACGCGTATTACCCGGAGATCACGGCGCCGGAGCAGGACTCGCCCCGGCTGCCGACCGAGGACGACTTCGCGGCGATGCACCGGGCCTACACGGAGGTGGCGCCCGATCCGGACCATTTCTTCGCGTTCCTGGAGAAGATCCAGCCGGCGGTGCACGACTTCGAGCCATGGACCGATGAGCAGTTGGCCCGGCTGACCATGCCGATCCCTGATGATCATCGGGGACACCGACTTCGTCCGGCTCGAGCACGTGGCCGAGATGCAGAACCGGCTGCCGGACTCGCAGCTGGCCATCCTGCCCGGAACCAAGCACATCGAGGTCGCCAAGCGGGCCGACCTGGTGCTGCCGATGGTCAAGGCCTTCCTACGCCGTTGACGACCCCCTCGGCTCGCCGCGGCAGCCGCCACTTCATCGGCTCCGAAGGCCGAGCTGTTTTCGAACGCCACCCGGCCTTCACCTGCGCAAACGCCGTCACTATGCGGGCCACCCGAACCGTTTGGCCCACGAGGGGCCCACATGCAGGTTGTGGTTTCTGCCTCGACGACCTCATCGGGGAGGTAGTGCGGACGTTCGCCGCCTAGGCGATGTTGCGCACCACCCGCGCCGGCACCCCGGCGGCGAGCGTGCGCGGCGGAACAGCCCGGGTGACGACCGAACCGGCTCCGATGACGGCGTCCTCGCCGATGGTCACGCCCTGCAGGATCGTCACCGAGGCGCCGATCCAGACGTTGCGTCCGATCGCGATCGGCGCGGCCGTGATCCCGGTCCGACGCTCGGCCGGCGCGAGCGGATGACCGGAGCTGATCAGGCTGGTGCTCGGCCCGATCATCACGTCGTCGCCGATCTCGATACCGCCGACGTCGTTGAACCGGCAGCCCTGGTTGATGAAGACGTTGCGCCCGATCCGGATGTTGACTCCGTGGTCGGAGTAGACCGGGGGGGATCAAGTGGAAGGCATCATCGACTGACTGACCCGTGAGTTCGGTCCAGGCAGCGCGGATCTCCTCCTGGTCGTCGTAGCGCAGCGCGTTGAGCCCTTCGGTCAACCGAATCGCGCGACGAACTCGGCCGGCGAAGTCCAGGGTCCCGGTTGTCATCTCTCTCCTTATCGCCTTGCGACACGGGCCGCAGCAATCGGTGGCCGCCCGGTTCGGTCGCGGCCCGTCAAGACGTGCGCCCGCACGTGCTTCTCAACATCTACACCGGTCGGCCGACGAAAGCGGCGAGCCGGGTGTAGGCGTCGGCGTCGTTGGCGACAGCCACGACCGGTGCAAACGGCCCGCCGTCGCTGCGATCCTCCGCTGGGACGTTGCGCGTGAACCAGTCGAGGGCAGCCTCGGCCAGAACCGGGTCAAGCTCGTTGCTGCGGCCGGTGGCTCGGGAGAGGTCCCAGGCGTGGACGGTGAATTCGTGCGCGTACGCGTCGAGCAGCTCGTGTCCGGTCAGCCTGGCCCAGGGCAGGGTGTAGCTCTTGCCGAGTGCCGAGTCGGGCGCCCAGACCTGTTCGAGGTCGGCACGAGCACTACGGAACGCGTTACCCCAGTCGTCGGGGTGGTCGTCAGCCGGATCTTTCACTTGAGTCATGTCTTCACCGTTCCCGACGACCGCGAGCTTGCGCAGGACAGCGACGAGATGGGCCAGCAGCGTCTGCACGTCATACTCGGCACACGGTGTCGGTCGGTCCAGGTCGACGGCCTCGATCGCATCGATCTCGTGTTGGGTCTGGTCGAGCGCGGCACCAAGGTGCGGCCGCGGGTCAGGTGTCGCATCGGCTTTGGTCATCAGGCAGGCGCCTCCTCACACTGGGCGGACGATTCGTCGGCCTACCCTGCCAACAGGTACCGACAGCGATGCGCCCGCATGTCGAACCCGGTGCCAAGTTAGGGCCGCCAGCTACCTTTCGAGGTTCGCGGGTCCTGCACGTGCCGCCGGCGGCGAGCAATGGCGGTCGTGCGGATCGGGTGCCGGCTAGAATTTCGGAGACGATGCCGTCACTGCGGCCCAAACGGCGAGCCAGGTCAGCTTGGCTGAGGCCAGCATCATTGAGGGCGGCTCGCAGCTTGGATGCTTCTATGTCTTGTCAAGCGGCGTGAGGGGTTCTGCTGACGGCCTTGGCGTGGGCTTCGAGGAGACGGTAGATCGCGCGTGCGATGTTGTGTTTGAGACACCGTTTTGATGTCTCGGGTGTTCTTGCTTTCGGTGGTGCGCCGGGCGGCGTAGGTCCGGGTTTCGTGGTGGTGCTGGAGTCGGGATAGCGCGACGGTGTGCAGGGTGCGGTTGAGGCGGTGGCGGTCGGCGGAGCGGTTGAGGCGGCCGCCGGGTCACCGAGCTCACCATGACCGGCCAGCTGCTCGGCGTACAGCGGATCCTGGTGATCCTCACACCCGCTGCGCGATGGCGTCGATGACCGAAGACAACCTGCGAGCAACGGCCGAGACCGCCGCCGGATGCCCCGGCGGCTACCTGCCCATGAACGCCATCCCCGACCAGTTCGACACGCTGCGCCACGACGTCACCGTAGTCCGTCAGCACCCGCTGATCGGCGACGGGGTGCTCGTCGGCGGCTTCATCTACGACGTCGACGCCGGCCTGCTCAGCCAGCACCTCTAGTCAGCGTCGACCGCTCTCGCCGACGCGTCGCCACCACGCAATGTTCGCGTGGGGCAGCAGAGCCATGCAGGCAAAGGGTGTCAAACGGCGTCGGCAGGTCCGGAATGGACGGGCCTGCCGACGCCGTTCCCCGAGCGCGCGTGGCCGGCGGCTCTCGCACTCCCCAGTGGACCCCCGCTCGGTGGCTGCCCCAAATCCCCTCACGCGTGCGCTAGGCCTGAAGCTACGTCGTACTGGCCAGTACACATCCACATGACCCTGTAACTGCCGAGCGGCGCGATCGTTCGCTGCCGGAGCGTGAACCCGGCCCGGCTGCCCTGCCGACTCCGACAGGTGCGGGTGTTTGCGGCCGCGCCGTCACAGCACGTGGCTGTGAGCTCGGCTTGTCACTACTCGGGCGAATTCCGGTGGCGCGCCGGTCTTGGTGTTTACGGTGGGCCAAACGCGTCGCGTTCCCGGGTAATCCCAGACCTCGGTGCCCAGCCGGAAGGGTGCAATGCGGGAAGTGGGCAAGCGGTGGACCCCGAGCACCTCAACGACCTGCGGCAGCTGGGACAGAACAACTACGCTCACCTGCTCCAGACCCTGGCCGAGCTTCGCGAGTCGGTCGCACGCCGGACATGGATCCCGCGGCGGCGGCTGCGTCGCTCCTGCAGGCCATCACCCTCCTTGAAACCGTGGCGGGCAAGACCGGCCGGACGAGACAGACGGACACGGATCCAGGTTCTACGGCGTCGACGGAGGATCGCATGACGCGTCCAACGGAGGCTCACGACGACCAGCAGATCACTGTGCCGGAGACACCGGTGACCGACTGCCCGCGAGGTACTCGTTACCCCAGCCGCTCAGCAGCCGCGGCCGCCGCCCGCGCGGCCAGCGGCCGGCGGGTGCCCTACCGCGTATGGCGCTGCGAGAACTGCGACAGGTGGCACGCCTCCGCGTGGGTCGAGCAGCCGCGCCCGTAGCCGGAGCGGCCCGGCGTTCGTCCGCTATGTTGAAACAGCCGTGACGACAGATGTCCGATAGTGGTCTCCACACGAGCGACGTACATCGCGATCACCGTCTCCGTGCGGAGGAGCGTTGTCATGAGCCTGGCCTCGGGCGGCGTCCGGATAGCCCATCCCATCCTCGCTGAGCGTCTCTGCGTACCACCCATGTTCGACTCCCCTGGTCGAAGGCACGAGCGCTACTTGCGTCACTGGCGTACGGCCGGTTGGGGTTCCCTTCCGTACACGACCCGCTGCCGCCGCCGGCGGGTCGTACGCGATCGTTTGCGAGGCGGCAGCGGCCGCGCACGTTGTGTACGGATCTCTGCGCCAGGACTCGGCGGAATGGTGTACGTGCGACGCTGTCGAGCAGGGATGACCTGGGCAGACGCAGCGAGGTTGCCGACTCTTGGGGGCGAAATGTGGCCGGTCGAGGTGATCGAACAGGGCTCGGGGGTCCCGGCGGTTCTCGTCCACGGTGACGTGTTCGGGGCGGAGGGGACGTGGAACCAGCAGCGGCCGTTGGCCCGGGGGCGTCGGCTACTGCTGGTGAACCGCCGCGGGTTCGGCGGCAGCCCGGATGTCGACGGCGAGGACTTCGCCGTCGACGCGGTCGATGTCGCGGAGGTCTTGGGTGACGGCGCGCACCTGGTCGGGCACTCCTACGGCGGTGTCGTCGCGTTGCTCGCCGCGGCGCGTCGGCCGGAGGCGGTGCTGTCGCTAGCGGTGGTCGAGCCGCCGGCGCTCGGGCTCACCCGCGATCGCGCAGACACCCGCGAGTTCATCACCACCGTGCGGGCGATCATCGACCGCGCCCCGTCGCCGGAGGAGTTCCTACCGCAGTTCGTCCGCGCCGTCGGCGGCGACCCGAACCGGTTGCCGTCGCCGCTGCCGCCGCCCCTGGCGAAGGCGGCCAAATTGCAGATGCGCGGGCGGTGGCCATGGGAGGCAGAGATCCCACTCGACGACCTCGCGCCTACGCCGTTCCCCAAGCTGGTGATCTCCGGCGCGCACAGCGCCATGTTCGATGCCGTCTGCGACCTGCTCCAGGCGCGCCTCCCCGCAGCCCGGGTCGTGGTGCCGGGTGCCGGGCACTCCGTGCCCCAGACCGGCACGCCGTTCAACGAGTACCTCGCCCACTTCTGGTCGTCGGCCGAGGCACCCGGCTGACCAGGCTCGCGATCCGCGGCCGATGGCACCCCCCAAGCGGGGGACTCGACGGCTGGTCCGCCGCTGAACCCACCAGGCCCGGGGTGCACCGGGTTTCTCCACCGGGTACGGTCGGACCTTGCGAATCGCAGCCTCTGCAACTGCTGCGCGAGAGCATCGGCACAGATCATCACGAGGAGGAGAACAGTATGGGATTGCAGGACCTGCTGAACAAGGCCAAACGGTTCGCCCGCGGCCACAAAGACCAGAGCGACGAAACACTCACCGACAGCACCAATGGCGAACCGGCCAGTGACAGCAAGTCAGCCACTGACACCGAGCCGGACGCGGCCACTACGCCGAACAGTGGCGCTGACGCGACACCCGACCGCACCAGCGACGGTGCGGCGAACCCGCCAGAGTCGAAGGGCCCGGACACCGCAGACGAACACAAGCAGGACCCCGGCAAGCAGTAGCCGTCCCACCATCGACCGCCATGCCGACCGCAGCGTGGATACCAACGTTGATCTTCTCGGCGCTCGGCCAGGCTTCCGCGCGCAGGGGCCGCCGCCGAGCGACCCCGCCAAGGAGAAGCTCGACGAGACCTTGACCGACGACGAGGCCACGGCAGGATCCGACTCGCCAACCGACACTGCCACCGCAGTGCCGGACAATGACAACACCGGCCGGCAGACGACAGACACGGAGAAGCCGTAGCACTCTCGCGCGAACGCGCCGCGCGGAGGCGCGACCCCCCGTCCACCCGACGGAATGATCACGCCAGCAGATGCTCGCGCGGCGCGTCCGGCTGCCCCGACACCTGGCGAACAGGTTACGTTGACGACAGCTACTTGCCCCGGAAGGGTACCGGAGGCCCGGACGGTACAACCTTGCGCTCGCGCCAACACCCGTCCTGGCTCTGACGTTTGCGCCGACGCCCCGATGGGTACCGATGACCGCAGCCAGTCGTCGGTGCCCGGGCATCAACGGCGGTCAGGTCCCAGTAGTCGAGACAGGCGCTGCCGGGACCGTCTGAACTCCCCCACCTCAGACCGGGAGACACGCCCTGGCACGAAGGGCGCGACCCGGCCACGGGGGACACGACCGGGCCGCGCGATCCCAGGGTAATCACGGGATCGACCCGAGACACCCCGATGCCGTCGGCACGACGGCCCCGCAGATCGCCGCGGAAGCCGGCATCGCGGTCGAAACCGTCACCGCCAGCGACGACGTGAACCCCTCTCCTATCGTCATTGGGCCAAGGCGGTGGTGATCATGAAGACGAGCAGCGAGACCGTGAGGGCGAGCAGCATCGCCACGTCGCCCTTACGTCGAAAGGTCATGTTTGGGCCTCCCTCGGGCGGCGGTGGTGGCCAGATCCGCCCGAGAGTAGTCCTACCGGTAGAACTGTCGCATTCGACCTCACATCGCCAGGGCCACTACGACCACGGCGTGAGTGAGACGATGAACGTGCCCGCCGGTGGCGGCGGGCGGGAGGTTAGCGAGTTGAGCGCGGCTGAGGTTGTCGCGATGGTTGTGACCGTGGTCGTCCAGTTCGGAACGGCCGCGTTCGCGGAGTCGGTCATGCGGGCGCTCGGCGTGTTCCCCACCGACATCAACCCGCCACGCGGCAGGCCGTCGCCAGGCCCCAACTACCCCTAAGCGCAGCGGTCAGGAGCCGTGGCGGCGTGGTCACCGGACGTCGGGCGTCGATGCGACTTGGGTCATGTCCTTGATCTCCCCGACGAGTTCTTCGAGGACGTCCTCGAAGAACAACACGCCGGTGACGTGTTCCTGCTGGTCGACGACGGCGACTAGGTGGGTGCGGTTGCGTTGCATCATGGCGAGGACGTCGTCGGCGCGGTCCTGGTCCCTGACGCGGGCGAGGGGGCGGATCCGGTTGGGCGGTACGGGCTGGTCGCCGGGATCGTGCAGGACGTCTTGCAGGTGTAGGTAGCCCGACACCGTGTCGCCGATCGCGCTGTCGGAGTGAACCGGGTAGCGGCTGTAGCCGGTGCGGGCGACGAGGTCCTCGACATCGTGCGGTCGCGCCTGCTCGGGCAGCGTCACGACCTGGTCGAGGGGAACCATGACGTCGGCGGCGCGGCGATCGCCGAAGGTCAGCGAGCCGGTGAGCACGTCATGGGTGTCGTCGAGGAGGCCCTCGCGCTGGGAGGCGTCGACCAGCGACCGGACTTCTTCGAGGGTGTAGACGGCGGAGACCTCGTCCTTGGGCGGTACCCGGGCCGCCTTGAGCGCGGTGTTGGCGGCCCAGTTCAACGCGACGATAAGCGGCTTGACTACATGCGCGACCCCGACCAGGGCGGGTACCAGCAGCAGCGCCGCGCGGTCAGGGATGGACAGGGAGATGTTCTTCGGGATCATCTCCCCGGCGACGATGTGCAGGTAGCCGACGACGAACACGGCGACGACCAGCGCGATCGTGGTGATCGCCGGCTCGGGCAGCCCGACCGCGTGCAGCGGGCCTTCGAGGGCATGGTGTAGCGCGGGCTCGGTGATCGCGAGGAGCCCGAGCGAGCACACGGTGATGCCGAGCTGGGCACACGCCAGCATCAGGGAGACGTTCTCCATCGCCCACAGCGTGGTCTTCGCCGCTTTGCTGCCGGCCTCGGCGCGGGGCTCGATCTGGCTGCGGCGGGCGGAGATCACCGCGAACTCCGCGCCGACGAAGAACGCATTGACGACCAGCAGGACGACCCCGAAGGCGATACCGAGACCGGAGCTCATCGCTGCTCCTGCTGGGCGGCAGCGTCGGTTCCGCTGCCCGGTTCGTCGGGCTGGAAGCGGAGTCGTTCGATGTGCCTGCCGTCAAGATCAACGACCTCGAGGCGCCCACCGGTTACCGGAACCCGGTCGCCGGGTTCAGCGAGCCGGCCCAGCTGGGTGAGAACGAACCCGGCGATGGTGTCGTAGTCGGGGCTGTCCGGGATGTCCAAGCCAGTGCGGGCACGGACCTCGTCAGGGCGCAGCGTGGCAGCGAGCATCCACGACCCGTCGGCGTCGCGGACGGCGTCGATGTCGGTGGGGTCGTGTTCGTCGGCGACGGCGCCGACGACCTCTTCGACGACGTCTTCGAGAGTGACGATCCCGGCGGTGCCGCCGTACTCGTCCTCGACGACAGCGAGTGGGCCGGTCTCGCTCTTCAGCTCGACCAGCAGATTCGCCACACGGAGCGACCCCGGCACGTGCAGTACCGGGTCCATCACCTCTGTTACGGCCACCTCGCCGCGGGCGGCGCGCGGCACCGCGACCGCCCGTTTGACGTGGACGACGCCGACGACCTCATCAGCGCTGTCCCGGACCACGGGGAATCGGGAGTGCCCGGTGGCACGTGTCGAGGCGATGACGTCGGCGGCGGTGGTGTCGTGGTCGATCGTCTCGACGTGGACCCGGTGGACCATCACATCGCCGGCGGTCAACCGGCCGAACGTCAACGACCGCCCGACGCGGGTCGCGGTGGCCTCGTCCAGCGCCCCTGCACGTGCCGAGTGCCGCACTAGCACGGCCAGCTCGTCGGGCGTGCGACCGGCGGAGAGTTCCTCCTGCGGGTGCAACCCGATCGCGCGGATGAACGCGTTCGCGGTGCCGTTCAACGCGCGGATCAACGGCAGCGTCGCCACCGTGAACACCGCCTGCATCGGCGCGGACCACCGTGCCGTGCCCTGCGGCCGCGCGATCGCGAGGTTCTTCGGGATCAGCTCACCAACCAGCATGGAGAACATCGTCGCGATGAACATGGCCAGTACCACGGTCACCGTTGCGACCGCGGCCGGCGGCAGCCCGATCGCCTCGAACGGGCCGTGCAGCAAACCGGCCAGCGACGGCTCCACGAGGTAGCCCACCAGCAATGTCGTGAAGCTGATCGCGACCTGCGCACCCGACAACTGCGTCGACAGGTTCCGCAGGCTCTTCAACACCCGCGCAGCGGACGCGTCACCGGTCTCCGCGGCAGACTCGATGGTGCTGCGTTCGACCGTGACCAGCGAGAACTCCGCCGCGACCGCGACCCCCGTGCCCAGGGTCAACACCACCCCGGCCGCGATCAACAACCACTCGGTCACCGGGCACCAACCGGCTGGCAACTAGGAGGCTCATCACCCACGTGACTACATCCAGTCGAGTCATTGCATCCGTTGGGCATGCCTCATCCTACGAGCCTGCCTCCACTCCGACGATCACCCCGCCCGCTGGTTGTACATGGTGCTGCCGTGGAAGGATGCCCGGGCGAGGCAGGGAGGGTTTGACGAGTCGTGCAGGACCTGACGCTCGACCGCGGTGTGCGCCTGCTGCACATCGGTCCGCCGAAAAACAGGCACCGCGACCATTCAAGGCGCATTTCACCAGGCCCGTCAGCGGTTGGCCGAAACACGGCGTCGTCTACGCCGGCACCGGAAGGCAAAGAGCCTGGGCGGCACTCGCGATCACCGGCAGAAACGCCACGCTGGTCGGTGACCGCCCGGCCACCACGTCGGACTGGACCGACCTCGTCGACGAGGTCGCCGCCGCCGGCGACCGACGCGTTGTAGTCAGCAGCGAGTTCTTCGCCGACGGCGACGACGAGACGGCACGGCGAGTGGTGACCGAGCTCGCCGGTGCACGCGCTCATGTCGTGGTGACGTTGCGGCCGCTGATCCGGATCATCGTGTCGCAGTGGCAGCAGTACCTCCAAAACGGGCTGCGCACGCCGTACGAGCAGTGACTCGACCACATGTTCAACAAACCGCCTGTCCCGCGTCAAGGAGTTGGCAGGATTTCCTTGACTTGAAAGGTCGGGATCTTCGGGTCGGCCAGGCCCAGGTGCACCTCCTTGGGCCGGTTGAAGGCGATGGCCTCGTGTGGCCTGATCGCGTTGTACTCGATGCGG
>WHTA01000010.1 GCA_009379825.1 Streptosporangiales bacterium | reverse complement strand
CCTCCGCCAGCTCCGCGACACGCTCAACGCCCAGTTCACCGAGACTGTCAGTACCCCATGCGATGCTGAACACGAGCAGGTGGCCTAACGATCACCTCGGGGCCGCCACCGAAGTTCAACGGAACTCGGGACATCCTCCCGAGAAAGATGGCGCGTACCGAACTGCGGCCCAAGGCTTCGACGCCGATCTCGTCTACCTCACTGAGGTCCGCTATCGCGAACGGACTTGTCCGCAACAGTGCCGGCAACAACAAGCCGCGTAGGTGAGTGCGTCGCGAACGCGGTCGACGAGGCCGGTAGGCGGAGCGAGGAGCTTGTTCGCCGGTGGTGAGTCGGGTGCAGATGGATGCGGCCGAGTGGGCGCGGGGACGCCTTCGAGCTGCTTGAGCACCTGCTCGGCATCCGCGTGCTCCGGGGAACCCTCCCGCGACTCGAGGCGACGGAACATGGCTTCGATCTCGCGGTGGTCCTCGATCAAGACACAAACGCCGGGCGCGCACTATGCGGGGTGGTCGGCGAATATTCACAGGCGAGCTGGTTAGGAGGGAGGGACGCCAGTTGACAGGTGATCAGGCCGGAAGGCAAGGAATGGCTGCAATGGGTAAGACGAAGATCGATACCGTCCGTCCAGGTGCGCGCAAGCGAGGCGCGCGGTGGCGTACGGCACAAGCAGCGCGGGCGATGCGCGGACAACGGCCGAGGCGGTATCGGCGAAGCGTTGGAGCAGCGCTGGGCCTGGGGCTCGTCGTCGGCTTCGTGGTCGCACGGTGCGTCGGTCGACCACCTGGCCTCCTGGGGAACGTAGAGCTCGCCGATGACATGCAGGCGGCAGTCAACGATCCGGCCAGTAGCTGAGTCGGTAGCACGGCGATCGGTTGTGCGAGCCGGTATGGTAGGCGACTGGAACTGGACACCGCTGTCGAAAGACCAGTGATCATGAACAGCGGGCACGACTCGTACTCGGCCGTCGATATCGGTTTCGCCCATCCCGCGTTGTTGTATCGCGATTCGGCTGAGTTCGTCGAACGTACCGGCCAGTTGGTCGCGGATGCAGTGCAGGCCAGTCGTCCTGTGCTCGTCGCGCTCCCATCGACCAACCTGAGCTTGCTCCGGGCGAGTTTGGGTGGTGACGCACAGTGGGTGCGCTGGATAGACATGTCAGAGGCGGGTGGCAACCCTGGGCGGCTCTTGCCTGCCGTTCTCGGCGCGTTCGCCGACCGTCACGTGAACCGTCATGTCGTGATGATCGGTGAGCCGATCTGGGATGGTCGACGGGCCCGCGAGTATGGGGCCGCGGTTCAGCACGAGGCGCTCATCAACCTTGCGTTCTCGAACAGGCGGGTGACCGTTGTCTGTCCCTATGCCACGAGCAAGCTGAGCCCGGCCACGATCGTCGACGCGGCCCGCACCCACCCGGAGCTCATCGAAGCAGGGAGGCTCAGCAGAAGCACCAGCTACGGCGATCCCGCGAGCGTGGCCGCCGCAGCCGTCGGGCCGTTGCCCGACCCACCTGGAGACGCCGCCGTACTCGTGATCTTCGACGGCCATGACTTGGCAAAGAGCCGTACGTTCACTAAACACCACGGCCGGGAGCTTGGACTGTACGGACGTCGGCTGGAAGACCTAGAGCTCGCGGTGCATGAGGCCGTCGTCAACACCATCACCCATGCGCCCGGCCCTGGCACCCTCCGGATGTGGCGCCGGGGCGGCAGCGTCGTCTGCGAGATCCACGACCGTGGCCGCATCGACGATCCTCTGGTCGGTCGCCACGCACCTGGCATGGACGATGAGCACGGCCATGGTCTGCCGATGATCCACCAGCTGTGCGACCTGGTACATCTGCAGACGGATGCGGTCGGCACAGTCCTGCAGCTGTACATGGACATCCCGCAAGCTGTGACGCGTCTTGAGTGACTAGTCGCAGTACTGGCCGGTCGGTTGGCTGCTGAGTATCAACCGCTGGTCGAGTAGCTGATCGATCTTGTGGAGGGTGTCCAGTTCGGCGGCGTACTCGCCGCGTAGTTGGCGCAGGTCGGTGGCCAGCCGGGCGAGCTGGTTGTCGACTGAAGCGAGGCGCCCCTCGGTCGCTAGATCTGCGATGTTCATCGCATCGTTCCTTGTGCCAGCCGTGTCGGTTCTTGGCTCGCATACCCAGCGGCGGGCGGCGGAAACCCCGCGATAGCAACGATGTCGTGGCATGACGACCGCGACCCGAAGATCTGGTGCGGGTGGGCCGGCCCAAGCGGCGGTGTCATTGCTGCGAACGCACCTTGCTACGTACGGGTCAGTGCGCGGTCGAGGGCGGCCGCCTGGTGGCGGTGGCCCACGGTCTCGTAGCCGACGATCACGGCGAGTGGTGCGCACGCGGTGATCAGGATGCCGGTGCCCATGGTGGCGCCGGCCGTGACCGCGATCACCGATGCAGCGAGCGCGCTCATCGCCCCGACGAAGAGCAGGAGGTGGAACGGGTCGAACTGACGTAGCAACAGCGAGTACAGCGTGAACAGGACGAAGGTGAAGATCGCGACGGGGATGACGACGGTGAGCAGCGCCGCGGGCCTGCCGATGTGGGCGGCGCCTTCGATGACGTTCGCGGCCACGTGCAGCCCGCCGCCGGTGGCGGCGAGCGAACCGAAGATGAGCAGGTGCCCGTAGCCCCAGACGAACCCGCGTTCGCGGTGGCGCGCGAGCACTTCGCCCGACGGCATCATGAAGTAAACCCACCAGAGACCGAACGCGAGCGCGGTGCCGCCGAACGCGACGAAGACCGCCTCCACCGACCAGCCCTGCTTCTCGACGACGGCTGAGATCGCGAGGATGGTGCCGAGCACGACCTCGCCGATCGTGATGATGACGAGCAGGCCATAGCGTTCCGCGATGTGATGCGGGTGCCACGGCGTGCCGCCGTCGATGCGCTCGGCGACGACCGGGCCGAGCAGCTCGACGATCGCGAGCCCGACGACCACCGCGACGGTGACCCGCAGCGGCGGGTCGACGAAGATCTGGACCATCCAGCCGATCTGCGCGACGGCGATGATCGTGGCGTACGTCAATGCGGGTCGGCGCCGTTCGATGTCGTGGCGGGCGGTGCGGAGCCAGAGCGCGATCGTCGACAGTCGCATGATGACGTAACCGGCGACCACGACGCTGTTGTCGATGTGGTGGCCCTCGTCGACGGAGTGGAAGAGCTGAGGCAGCCCGAGCGCGACGACGAGCACGCCAAGCATCTGCACCATCGTCGCGATCCGGAAGAACACGTCGTCGTTGTCGAACGCGGACGCGAGCCAGGAGTAGTTGATCCACGCCCAGCAGATGGCGAACACCGAGAACGGGAAGCCACCGATCGCGGGCGCGTAGTGGCCGAGCTCCAGCAGGTGCGCATCTGGGTGCCCGCCTGGCTGAACGCGACGACCAGCGTGAGGTCGAACAGCAGCTCGAGCGGGGTCGCCGAACGGTGCGACTCCTCGGGATCGCGGCCAACCATGCGGCGGACGCGGTGATGGAGAGGCGACCGTACGGGCGTCGTCATGGGCACCATCCGCTACGAACCGAGGCGGTCCGGGGCGTACGGGGCGAGGTCGAGGTCGGGATCGCGGGCGAGGGCGAGGTCTGCGGCGACCGAGCCGGCGTAGGGGCCGAACGAGAGGCCGTCGGCGCCCAGGCCGGTGGCGACCACCACGTGCGGGTGGTCGGTGAGCCGGCCGAGGACGGGCAGGCCGTCGGTGCTCACCGGGCGGAAGCCGACGCGTACCTCGGCGAGCGTGCCGTCGGCGAGGCCCGGGGCGGCGGTGAGCGCGTCGTCCAGCAGCTGGGCGACGCCCGCGGCTGTGCGGCGGTAGTCGAAGCCGGCGTCGGGTTCGTGCAATGCACCGCTGACCACGCGCCCGCCGGGGAACCCGAGCAGGTAGTGGCTGTGCACGCGGCGGAAGATCGGCCAGTCGTGGGTGTCGGCCAGCGGCAGGTCGAGGTGCAGGATCTGGCCGCGCACCGGCCGCACCGGTAGCCGTACGCGCAGCGGCTCGACCAGCCGGGTCGACCAGGCACCGGCCGCGACGACCACGCTCTCGACCGACAACCGCTCGCCGTCCAGCGTCGCGGCGGCGGGCGAGCCTGGGCCGTCCACCGTGAGCTGCACGGTGCCGTGCCTGCGCTGTGCACCCGCGGCGACGGCCAGGTCGAGCAGCCGGTCGGTCACCAGCCGGCCGTCCACCCGCCGCGCGCCTTCGTAGCGGAAGCCGGTGGTGCCCTCGCGCACCACGGGGAGCAGGTCGGCGAGCTCCGCGGGGTCGAGTAGCTTCGCCGCTGTGATCGACTCGTACTCCGGTAGGCCGGCGAGGGCGTCCACGGCGGCCACGTAGTCGTACAGCTCCCGGCTGCCGTCGTCGGTGTAGACGATGCCGGTGCGTGCGATGCCGGCGTCCGCGCCGAACGGGTCGAGCACCGTACGCCAATGCGCGAGTGCAGGCGCGACCAGCTGTTCCCAGCCGCGCGGCTGTGCCGCGAGCTGCTGCGGGAAGACGACGCCCGCACCGGCGGCGGTGGCCTGGCCGGTGACTGCGCCGTCGACGACGGTGACGTCTGCGCCCGCCGAGGTGAGGTGATACGCAGTGCTCGCGCCCACGATCCCACTGCCGACGACGAGGACCCGCATGCCGGCGAGCGTAACAGGCGTGGCTGCTCGCGTCCCCGGGGCGAAACCTGGAGAGTGGACGGCGTGACGACACCCGAGGACGAGACCGCCGAGCCCGCCGAGGGCGAGCAGGCGGAGCCGGAGCAGTCACGGTCCAGGCAGAACCTGGTGGCTGTGCTCGTGACCGTGACAGTGGTGCTGATCATCGTCGTGCTGCTCGCCACGCTCCTGCTGCCCGGTTGGCAGACGAAGCAGTACGGCTGGTCGGCGCCGAGCGACGAAGGCGACACGCACAGGACCTACGTCACCGGTGACTCGCTGGTGCGGGTGAGCAGCAGCGGCGTCGCGGCGTACCGGCTGGACACCGGAAAGAAGCAGTGGCAGCAGCGCACTGCGGTCGATCGGCAGCAGGTCTGCGCGGCGGTACCTGAACCGGCCGAAGGCGTCATCGCCGTGATGGTCGGCACGAGCCTCGGTCCCAAGTTCGTCTGCAGCGAGGTACGGGCCATCGACATCGACAGCGGCAAGGAGCTGTGGCGCAAACGGATCACCGAGCAGGTGGCTGCCGACCCGCGGCCGAGGTTCGCCGTGACCATGGTGGATGGCATGGTCGTCGCCACGGACGCGCTCGAGCTGGTGGCCTTCGACGCGCGCACCGGCAAGCGCCAGTGGCGCCATGGCCCGCGCACCACCGGCTGTCACCTGGCCGGCGCCAGCTCCGACGGCGACGAACTGCTCACCATCACGCAGTGCTACGACCCGGACGGGTTCCCCATCGACGGGGGAGTCCAGTCGCGCAGCCTGACCGACGGCGAGATCAACTGGCAGCGCAGGTTCGGCGCGGAGCGTGGTCGCATCGTCAACGTCGACCCACTGGTCGTGGCGACCGACAAGGGCAACGTGTTCACGTACGACGGGGACGGCAAGCAGCAGGCGCGCATCGCTGCCAAGCAGCAGGCGGGCACGCTCTCGCTGGTTCCCGACGTCGACTCCACCGACGGCAACGCGGTCGTCGAGGCGCGGGTCGTGGACGGGCTGCTCGTAGGTGCGGTACGCGGCGGCAAGCAGACGAGGGTGGCCGCGTACCGGATCAGGGACGGCAAGCGCAGCTGGGCCGCCGATGTCGGTGGCGCAGGCATGCCGTGGGTGAGTACCGGCGAACGCGGGCTGGTGACGTTCCTGGTGTCGGACGCCCCCGAGGACGACCTGCCGTACCTGGTCGATGTCGACGCGCGCACCGGCGCCGTCGACGCCGGCGACGAGATCGAGCCGCGCGGCAAGGCCACCCGGTTGCCGAAGGCGGGCTACGGCTACACCCTGGCCGACGACACGCTGCTCGCCGTACGGGCGGAGAGCGCCGGCGACGAGCCGTTGGTGCTGGCGTACAGCTAGGCCGCGACCCGGTCCACCGTCTGGCCGAACGCGGCGCGGGTCGCGCGGGCGAGCAGGGTGCCCGCGACGTGCGCGCGGTAGTCGGCCGTCGCGTGCAGGTCGGCCGGCGGCGTGACGGTGTCGCGCGCCCACTCGCGCAGCTCGCGCATGGCGGCCTCTTCGACGGCGCGGCCGCGTACCAGCTCCTCGGCCTCCGTACAGCGCAGCGGTACGTCCGCCACCCCGCTCAGCGCGAACCTGGCGGCGGTGACGACGCCGTCCTCGACGGTCAGCGAAGCAGCCGCGCCCACCAGGGCGAAGTCGCCGCGGCGGCGGCCGACCTCGTGGTACGCGGCGCCGGTGTCGGGCGCGGTAGGGAAGACCACCCGGATCAGCAGCTCGTCGGCGGCGAGCGCCGTGGTCAGGTGCGTCTGGAAGAACTCCGCCGCCGGTATCGTCCGCCGGCCGCGGATGCTCGCGGCGACGAACGTCGCGTCGAGTGCCCGCGCGACGGTCGGTAGTTCGGCGGCCGGGTCGGCGTGCGCCAGGCTGCCGCCGACGGTGCCGCGCGCCCGGATCGGCGGGTGCGCGATCTGCGGCAGCGCGGCGCCGAGCAGCGGCACCTGGCTCGTGACGTCCGGCGAGTGCTCGGCGGCGGCCTGCCGCACCATCGCGCCGACGGTCACCTCGCCGTCGCCGGGCCGCATCTCGTGCAACGCGTCGATGCGGCCCACGTCGACGACGTGGGCCGGCCGGGCGAGCCGGAAGTTCAGCAACGGCACCAGGCTCTGGCCGCCGGCGAGCACCTTGCCGTCGTCGCCGTGCTCGGCGAGCAGCTGCAGCGCCTCGGCGAGGGTGTCCGGCTGGTGCAGGACGAAGTCGACCGGCTTCATGCCGTGCCGCCGGGGAACATCTCGGCCGCGGTGCCGCCGAGTACCAGTGCCTGCTCGTCCGACTTCAGCTCGGCGTTCTCCGCGACGTTCCGCGGTGTCAGGTCGCCGATGGGGAACGGGTAGTCGGACCCCAGCAGTACGCGCTGCGCGCCGACCTTCCGTACCAGGAACTCGAGCGCGGCGGTGTCGAAGACCACGCTGTCGAAGTACAGGTGCGCGAACGACTCGACCGGGTCGGCGGTGCCGTCCGGGTCGAGCAGGTGGTTCTGCACCAACCGGCCGAGCACGTACGGCAGCGCCGCGCCGCCGTGTGCGACGAGCAGCTTCATCGCCGGGTACTTCGCGGGGATACCGCGGTAGAGCAACCGCGCCAGCGTGACCGTGGTGTCTTCCAGCCGCGCGAGCCCGTTCGCCAGGCCGAAGTCGGCGTACCTGCTCGACGCCGCGCCGAAGCCCGGGTGCAGGAAGATCACCGCGCCCGTCTCGTCGGCGGCCTCCCACAACGGCGTGTACGCGTCGTCGTCCAGCTCGCTGTCGCCGGCGCGGGTGGCGATCATGATGCCGGGCAGGTCGGTGCGGCGGTACTCGCGCAGTGCGGCGGCGGCGCGTTCCGGGTCCTGCAGCGGCACCGTGCCGAGCGGCACCAGCCGCTGGTCGGTGGCCGCCTGCTCGACGATGGTGGTGGTGAGCACGTGCGCCCACTCGTCGCCTTCCGCGGCGGGCAGCTGGTACCCGAAGATGTCCAGCCAGCCGCCGACGACCTGCCGGTCGACGCCCTGCGCGGAGAGCCAGCCGCTGCGCTTCTCCGCGTCGGTGAGGCCCGCATTGATCGGCCGCGTCGGTGGCCCACCGTTGAACGAGACGACGTGGCTGCCGCCGTCCGCCCGCACCTCGACGTTCGGGAACCGCTGCCGGCCCGCGGCCAGGTCCGCGACGAACCCGGCGGGCACCAGGTGAGCGTGGCAGTCGACGATCTCCGTGGTCACGTGTCTCCTCTTCCGCGTGCGGCGTGCACTGCCGCCCACACGTCGCTCGGCTTGATCGGCAGTTCGGTCAGCGGTGGTACGTCGACGGCGGCCAGCGCGTCGTTCACGGCGCTCGCCACCGCCGCTGGCGCGCCCATGTACCCGGCTTCGCCGGCCCCCTTCTGCCCGAACGTGGTGAACGGCGAAGGCGTGCAGTGCTCGACGTCGACGATGGTGGGGACCTCGTGGGTGCTCGGCAGCAGGTAGTCCATGAACGACTGGGTGAGCGGCTGGCCGGTGGGGTCGTACGCGAACTGCTCGTACAGCGCGACGCCGATGCCGTGCGCGGTGCCGCCGTAGACCATGCCGCGCACGACCTCCGGGTTGATGACCGTGCCGCAGTCGTGTGCGAGGTAGTACTTGTCCAGATCGACCACGCCGGTGTCGGGGTCGATGCTTGCGAGCACCAGGTGTGTCTCGAAGGAGTAGCACGGGTAGAGCTGCACGGTGCCGTCGTCCGCGGTGAGCCCGCCGGACCGCGGGGTGTGCGCGACCTGCACGACCTCCAGGCCTGGCTGCTCGCCCGGTGGCATCAGGTGCTGCTTGCGGTACGCCACACCGACCACGTCGTCCCACGACATCCGGCGCTGCTCGTCGGACGCGACGACCACGTCGCCGTCGACGTAGCGGAGCTCGTCGGTGGTGACGTCCATGTTGTGCGCGGCGATGCGTAGCGCTTTCTGCTTCAGCTCGTCCGCGGCCTGCCTGATCGCCACGCCGAGCACGATGGTCATCCGGCTGCCCACCGGGCTCTGCGACGGCATACCGGCCAGCGAGTCGGCGCGCAGCACGGTGACCGTCGCAGGGTCGCGGCCGAGCTCCTCGCCGACGAGCGTCGCCACCATGGTGTCGTGGCTCTGCCCGGCCGACGAGATGGCGACGACGGCGACCACCTCGCCGTCGGGGGTGACCCGCAGCCGGCAGGCTTCGGGGAACGTCGTCTTGTCGTTCGTCGGGTTCATGATGTTCTCGAAGATGGCGTTGCCACCGCCGGGTTCGAGGCAGGTCGCCACCCCGATGCCGGCGAGCTTGCCTTCGGCGCGCAGCTCGTCGCGCCTGGCCTGCAACGCGGCCAGGTCGGCAAGCTGGACGGCCTTGTCCACCACTGCCGGGTAGTCACCCGAGTCGTACTCCGTGCCGCTCGGGATGCGGTAAGGGAACTCGTCCGGCTGGATGAAGTTGCGCCTACGCAGCTCGATCCTGTCGATGCCGAGCTCGCGGGCGACGGCGTCCACGGCCGACTCGATCGCGTAGTTCGTCGGCGCCTGCCCGAAGCCGCGTACGGCTACCTGCCCGGTCTTGTTCGTGGTGACCGCCGTGGCGTGGTAGACGGCGCTCGGGATGCGGTACGGGCCGACGATCGCGCCGATCGGCTTCGCCAGCTGCAGCGGCGACCGGCCGGGATACGCGCCCTCGTCGTCGATCACGTCGATACGGATGTGCGTGAACGTGCCGTCGGCGGTGTACGACAGCTCGACGTCGAAGATGCGGTCCGGGCCGTGGAAGTCGCCGCCGTGCATGTTCTCCGCACGGTCCTCGATCAGCTTCACCGGGCGGTGCAGCCGGCGCGCGAGGTAGCCGGTGAGCACGCCGTGCTTGATGCCGCGCTTCACGCCGTAGCTGCCGCCGATGTCGACGTCGAAGTGCACGCGCACCTGGTTGCCAGGCAACCCGAGCGCGCCGGCGACCTGGTCGGGGAACTGCGGCATCTGGATCGACGCCCAGATGTCCAGTAGCTGCCGGTGCTCGTCCCAGTTCGCCACCACGCCGAACGTCTCGATCGGCACCGTGGAGTTGCGGTGCCAGCGGGCGCGTACCTTCGTGGTGCCTGCGGACCTGGCCAGGTTGCCGTCGACGTCGCCCCACGAGAACTCGCGGTGGGCGAGCACGTTCGTGCCGTGCCCGGTGTGCACGCTCGGGGAGTCGGGTTGCAGCGCGGCCTCCGGGTCGAGCACGAGGGGGAGCGGGTCGTAGTCGACGTTCACCAGCTCGGCGGCGTCCTCGGCCAGCGCCCGCGAGGTGGCGACGACGGCTACCACCCACTCACCGGCGTACCTGGTGACGTCGGCGGCGAGCGGGCGCCAGTGCACGTCCGGCAGGTCGAGGTACTGCCGCAGCGGCTCGGTCTCCTTCGCCAGCTCCGCGCCGGTGACCACGGCGAGCACGCCGTCGAGCGCGAGCGCGGCCGACGTGTCGATGCCGACGATCCTTGCGTGCGGGTGCGGGCTGGTGACCAGGCCGACGTGCACGGTGCCTGGCGGCGTGATGTCCGCGACGTACGTGCCGCGGCCGGTGACGAACCTGGCGTCCTCGCGCACCGGTGCCGGCCGCGAGATCCACTGGTACGTGGACTGCTCACCCATGGGCGGCCGCCTGCCGTACGGCCTCGCGGATCTGCACGTAGCCCGTGCAGCGGCAGATGTTGCCGCCGAGCGCCTCGTCGATGTCGTCGTCGGACGGGTCGGGCACGTCGTGCAGCAGGGCAACGCTTGCGAGCACCATGCCGGGGGTGCAGAAGCCGCACTGCAGCGCGTGGCTGTCGCAGAACGCCTGCTGCACGGCGCTGAGCGGGCCGCCGGGTGGCGAGATGCCCTCGACGGTGGTGACCTCGTGGCCGTCGGCCTGGGCCGCGAGCAGCAGGCAGGACCGCACCGGCGTGCCGTCGAGCAGTACGGTGCACGCGCCGCAGACGCCGTGCTCACAACCGAGGTGGGTGCCGGTGAGCCCGACCTGCTCGCGGAGCAGATCGGCGAGGCTGGTACGCCCCGGCGCCTCGCCCGACCACTCCTCGCCGTTCACGACCAGCCGTAACCGATGCGTACTACCCACGTGTGTGCTCTCCCTGCTGCGACGGCGTTGCCCCCCCCGTACGGCGGTGGTCAGCTCTGCGGCCGGGTGAGCACCCCCAGCGAGTCGCCGAGCGCGGCGGAGATGTCGGTCGCCGCTTGCACGGTGCGGTCGCGCAGGTCGTCGAACCGGTCCTGGCCGAACCGCTGCTCTGGCAGGCAGATGCCGACGGACGCGATCACCGCGCCGGTGTGGTCCCTGATCGGCGCGGCCACCCCGCCGACGCCCGGCCGGTAGCTCTCGTGGTTGGTGCCGTAGCCGTCGGCGCGCACGTCCGCGAGCAGTGCCGCGAGCTCCGCCGGGTCGGTCACCGTGCGCTCGGTGTACGACGGCACCGGCTTGTCGAGCACGGCCTGGATCTCCGCCGTCGGCTGGAACGCCAGCAGCACGCGGCCGGTCGCCACGCAGCTGGCCGGGCACCGGCGGCCGAGGTGGGACGTGGCCACCACCGGGTGCCGGCTCTCCAGCTTGTCCACGTAGACGACGTCGCCGTGGTCGTAGATGGCCAGGTGTACGGTCTCGCCGGTCTCCTCGTTCAGCTGCGCGAGCATCGGGGCGGCCATGGCACGCAGGTCGAGGTTCTGTGCCCACAGGCTGCCGAGCTCGAAACAGCGCACGCCCGCTGAGTACAGCGAGCTACGGGAGTCCTGCGCGACGTAGCCACGCCCTTGGAGCGTGGCGAGCAACCGGTGGATGGTTGCTTTCGGGCCACCGACCGCGGAGGCGATCTCGGTCAGCCCGACGGGCCGCCCTGACCGGGCGAGCAGCTCGAGGATGTCGAGAGCACGGTCGAGCTGGGCGCTACCGTCGGCCGGTTTGGGTCGCTGTTCCATACAGCTCTTCTATGTGCCCTACATGTGGTTAGTCAAGGGTTGATCTGGAACAGTGGTCCAATTATCGTTCCGGCATGGAGCCAAGCCCCGACCTACCCGACTGGGTCCCCGAAGGCAAGGGCGGACTGCCCAGCCTCGCGTACCGCGACCTGGGGTCGCGCGACGCCGACGCGGTCGTGCTGCTGCACAGCCTCGGCACCGACCAACGGTTGTGGTCACCGCAGCTCGCCGGCCTGACCGAGAGCCACCGGGTTGTGACGGTGGACAGCCGCGGCCACGGTGAGTCGGGGTGGACCGGTTCGGTGACCCTGGCGGACTGGACCGCCGACCTGGGGCGGCTGCTCGACCACCTGGAGCTGGCGGACGCGGCCCTCGTCGGCCTGTCCATGGGTGGCGTGCAGGCGCTCGCGTTCGCCGTGGCACACCCGCAGCGCGCCCGGTCGCTGGTCCTCGCCGACACGTTCGCCGAGCTGCCGCCCGAGGTGGCGAGCGCGAAGATCGACGCCATGACGGCGCAGGTACAGCAGTTGGGCATGCCCGGCTGGGCCGACACCTACGTCGCGGAGACGTTCACCGAGCCGCTGGCCGAGGGGGCGGAGCTGGTACGGAGCGCGCTGGCGCGGATGTCCGTGCTGCCGTACCTCGCCGCCGTCCGTGCCTGCTTCGGCGTACGCCTGGGCGACCAGCTCGGTGCGGTGCGGGTGCCGACGCTCGTGCTGTGGGGCGACCGCGACGCGAAGACCCCGAGGGGGCTGTCCGAGCAGCTCGTCGAGGGCATCCCTGCCGCGGTGCTGCAGGAGATCCCGGACGCCGGGCACCTCGCCAACCTGGAGAACCCGAAAGCGTTCCTGGACGCCGTGCAGGAACACCTCGTAGCAACGCCATAGCCGCTCGGGGGAGCGCGCTTCGACGCGGTGGTCGAAGGGAGTGCCCGATGCCAACGCTCGCCGAGTACCCGGTCAGCGAGCTCGATCCGTTCGCGCCCGAGTTCTTCGCCGACCGCTACCGCTACTACGACCAGCTGCGCGAGGCCGGTCCTGTCGTCCGGCTCGAGCGGTACGGCGTGTGGGCGTGTGCGCGGTACGCGGAGGTGCGCAGCGTGCTCGCCGACCCGGAGACGTACTGCTCAGGCGGTGGCGTCGGGTTGAGCAACCTGCACGTCGAGCAGCACTGGCGCAAGCCGAGCATCCTGCTGGAGAACGACCCGCCCGACCACACCAGGGTGCGGCGTGCGCTGATGCGGGTGCTCACGGCGAAGAACATCAGGAAGCTGCGTGAGCTGTTCGAGAGCAAGGCCGTCGAGCTGATCGAGCAGGTCATCGCGCTCGGTACCTTCGACGCCGTGCGCGACTTCGCCCGGCCGTTCCCGCTGCGTGTCTTCCCCGACGCCGTCGGGCTGGTGGCGGAGGACCGCGAGCCGCTGGTCGCGTACGGCCGGATGGTCTTCGACGGGATGGGGCCGCAGAACGACATCTACCGCGAGGTGATGGCCGACGCGGAGGCGACCGTCGAGTGGATCAACGCGCAGTGCCAGCGGTCCGCGCTGCGTCCCGGTGGGCTCGGCGCGCAGGTCTACGGCGCCGTCGACGCCGGTGAGCTGACCGAGGCGGAGGGTGCGCTCGTCGTGCGGTCGTTCCTGTCCGCGGGCGTGGACACCACGATCCACGCGCTCGCCAGCGCGCTCTACTGCTTCGCCTGCTACCCGGAGCAGTGGCAGCTGCTACGTGCGGACGTGAGCCGGGCCGGCCACGCGTTCGAGGAGCTGCTGCGGTACGAGGCGCCGTTCCAGCAGTTCTTCCGCACCACCACCAGGCAGACGCAGCTCGCCGACGTGCGGCTAGGGCCGGAGGAGAAGGTGCTGGTAATGCCCGGGTCGGCGAACCAGGACCCGCGGCAGCTGCCTGACCCGGACCGGTTCGACATCACCCGCCGGCCGGTCGGGCATCTCGGCTTCGGGCACGGCATCCACTCCTGCGTCGGCCAGCTGATCGCCCGGCTGGAGGGCGAGGTGCTGCTCACCGAGCTGGCCCGCAGGGTCGAGCGGATCGAGCTCGCAGGCGAGCCGACCTGGGGGCACAGCAACACGCTCCGCGGCCTCGCCCAGCTGCAGGTCACCGTCCGATGATCAGCGAAGGAGCTGAGGAGCTCGCTGGAGGTACGGCTCGCGCCTACTACCTTGGCACGCTGGTGGGCCCGCGCGAGACGTGCCGTAGGCGAGCGTGCGAAGCGGTCGCGGAGGCACCATGAGCTCGCTGGGTGCCACGGTCGCCGTCGTCACCGGCGGGGCCGCGGGTATCGGCCAGACAATCGGCCGGCGGCTCGTCGCGCACGGCGCGACGGTCGTCGCCGCGGACCTCGAGCGGTGCGACGGGTTGGTCCCCTGCGACGACGGCACCGTGTGCGGCTACGTCGACGTGACCGACCCGGCGTCCATCGACGCCCTGATGTGCGCGGTGGCGAAGGAGTTCGGCCGGGTGGACGTGCTCGTCAACAACGCGGGCATCTTCAGCTCGCTGGTGCCGCAGCACTTCACCGAGCTCGAACCGGACGACTGGCGGCAGGTGCTCGACGTCAACGTGACGGGCGTCTTCAACTGCTGCAAGGCCGTGCTCGCCGCGATGCCGGCCGGCGGCCGGATCGTCAACATCGCGTCCGCGGCGGCGCTCAAGGGGCTGCCGATGTTCATGCACTACGTCAGCAGCAAGGGCGCGGTGCTCGCGATGACCAAGGTGCTCGCCCGCGAGCTGGCCGACCGCGACATCAGGGTCAACGCGGTCGCGCCCGGGTTCACGCTCAGCGACGCGGTGAAGGACAACGAGGAGCTGCTCGGCGGCCTGCGGCACTCCGCGGTGCAGACCCGGTTGCTCGGCCGCGACCAGACACCGGACGACATCGCCGGCCTGGTGACGTTCCTTGCCGGCCCGGACGCCGCGTTCCTCACCGGGCAGACGTTCGTCGTCGACGGCGGATCCGTACTCCACTGACAGCCGGGTACCGGGGGACACCAACGATGAGCCAACAGGTCACCACCGCGACGAGACCCGCACGGCGGGCCGCCGCCGCGAGCCTCGCCGGCACGACGATCGAGTACTACGACTTCTTCCTCTACGGTGCTGCCGCCGCGCTCGTCTTCGGCCCGCAGTTCTTCCCCTCGTTCTCGCCGGTCGCCGGCGCGCTCGCGTCGTTCGGCGTGTTCGCGGCGGGGTTCCTCGCGCGGCCGCTCGGTGGCCTCGTTATGGGGCACTTCGGCGATCGGGTCGGGCGAAAGAGCATGCTCGTCATCTCGCTGCTCCTGGTCGGGTTGACCACGACGGCGATCGGCCTGCTCCCCACGTACGAGCAGATCGGTGTCTGGGCGCCGATCGCGCTGACCACTCTGCGGCTGCTGCAGGGCTTCGGCGTCGGCGGCGAGTGGAGCGGCGCCGTGTTGATGTCGGTCGAGCACGCGCCCGCCGGACGACGCGGGCTGTTCGGGATCTTCCCGCAGACCGGTGTGCCCGCTGGTTTGCTGCTGTCGAACCTGGCGTTCCTCGCCGCGTCGTTCGCGTCCGCGGCCACGTTCGCCGCGTGGGCGTGGCGGATCCCGTTCCTCGCGAGCATCGTGCTGGTCGTCGTCGGGCTCGTGGTGCGGTTGCGCGTCACGGAGAGCCCGGAGTTCGTCGAGGTGGAGCGCAAGGGCGCGCACAGCAAGCGGCCGCTGCTCGACGCGCTCAGGCAGTACCCGGGCCGGATCCTGGTCGCAGGTGCGCTGCCGATCGCGTCCATCATGATCACCTACGTGTTCACGGTGTACGCCCTGTCGTACCTGACGACCGTGCTGAAGGTCGGCCAGTCGACCGCGTTGCTGTGCGTGCTCGTCGGCACCGCGGTGTTCATCGTCGGGCTGCCTGTTGCCGGCCACCTCTGCGACCGGATCGGTGCGCGGCGGGTGTTCCTCGCCGGTTCGGTGTGGCTGCTGCTGTCGGCGGCGGTGCTCTTCCCGCTGCTGAACACCGGTGTCGTCGGGCTGTTCGTCGTGGGCGGGGTGCTGGTGTGCTTCGGCCTCGCGTCGACGTACGGGCCGTGCGCCGCGATGATCAGCGAGCTGTTCCCCGCGCACGTACGGTTCAGCGGCTCGTCGCTCGGGTACCAGCTGGCGACGCTCCTCGGCGGTGCTCCCGCGCCGTTCCTCGCCGTCGCGGTCTACCAGGCCACCGGCACCTCGCTCGGCGTGACCGGCTACATGGTCGCGCTTGCGGCCGTCAGCCTCGTCGGCGGGCTGATGTTCAGCCGCGTGCGGCCGCTCGGTGCGTCGGGGACGTCAGTCGCCGACGCCGGCGCGGTCCAGCGCGGCCGCAGCAGTGCGTAGGCTCGCCAGTCGCTCGTCCACGGTGGCGCCCGTCGTGCCGAGCGACAGGGTGGTCACGCCGGCTGCTGCGTACGCCTGCATCCGGTCGGCGATCCTGGCCTCGTCGCCGAGCAGCGCCGTCTCGTCCAGCAGCTCGAACGGCAGAGCAGCGCCGGCGCCTTCGTAGTCGCGGCCGAGGAAGCGCTCCTGCACCTCGGCGGCCGCGTCCTCGTAGCCGAGCCGCTCCGCGGCCTGGCGGTAGAAGTTCTGCTTCCTGCTGCCCATGCCGCCCACGTAAAGCGCCGTGTGTGGACGTACGAAGTCGGCGCACGCGGCCGGGTCGTCGCCGACGGCGATCGGCACGCTGGCCTGGACGTCGAAGCCGGCCAGCGACTTGCCGGCCTTCGTGCGGCCGCTCTCGATGGTCGAAAGCGTCTCGCCCAGCTGCCTGGCCGCGACGAACATGCCGAGCCAGCCGTCCGCGATCTCACCGGTCAGCTCCAGGTTCTTCGGACCCAGCGCGGCCAGGTAGACGGGGATGCTCTCGCGCACCGGGTGCACGATCATCCGCAGCGCCTTGCCGGGCCCGTCCGGCAGCGGCAGCTGGAAGTGCGTGCCGTCGTACTTCACCCGGTGCTTGCGCTCCAGCGCCAGCTGGACGATGTCCACGTACTCGCGGGTGCGGCCGAGCGGGTCGGCGAAGCGTACGCCGTGCCACCCCTCGGAGACCTGTGGCCCGGAGACCCCGAGCCCGAGCCTGAACCGGCCGCCGGACAACGCATCCAGCGACGCCGCGGTCATCGCGGTCATCGCCGGCGACCGCGCGGGGATCTGCAGCACGGCCGCGCCGAGCTCGATCCGCTGGGTCTGCGCGGCCAGCCACGACAGCACCGACACGGCGTCCGAGCCGTACGCCTCGGCCGCCCAGGCGCACGCGAAGCCGAGCCGCTCCGCCTCCGTCACCAGCCGTAGGCCGTCCGCCGAGTCGTTCTCCGCGCCCCAGTACCCGAGGTTCAATGCCAGCCGCATGCCTGTGAGCGTATCGGCGGGCCTACCGGTCGGCGAGCAGGGTGTCGAGCCGGGTGAGCGACTCCTGCACGTTGGGCTCCGTGGTCGCCGCGCGCGCGTCGGGCAGGCTCAGCCAGCGCAGCGGCGCGTTCGGCTTCTCCGGGCGTACGTCGTCGGGCCGGTCGGTGGCGAACACGTAGCGCACGTCCGCGTGCTCGTGCGCGGGCTCGTCGCCCCTCGCCACGACGGGGACGACGGTGATGTGCAGCACCTGTGGCTGCGGCCACGGGACGAGGTCGGTCAGCCCGGCCTCCTCATGGCCCTCCCTGAGCGCGATCTCGAGCGGGTCGGTCTCGCCCGGGTCACCGTGCCCGCCGACCTGCAGCCAGGCCTGCTGCCGTTCGTGCCAGCGCAGCAGCACCCGCCGCGTCGGCGGGTGCACGATCAGCGCGGACGCGGTGACGTGCAACGGTGTGGTGGTGTCCCACGGGTCTGCGGTGGACCGGACGAGCTCGCGCAGCCGCGCGACGTCCGCGAGTTCGGTGTCGCCGTGCGGCCGGTAGTCGGCGAGCGTATCGGCGAGCGGACTGGTGGCAGTGACCATGCCGCCAGGCTAACTGGTGGTCGGTGCCGGCCACCGCACACCAGGAACCAGAATGAACCTCGCGGCGGTCGCAGCGCGGACATCGAAGATAGGAGGCCCAGGGCGATGAGTTCGCCGGACGACACGGAAGGCCACCCGGGTGATGTGACCGTGCTCCAGGCCAAGCCGGTTTTGATGTCGCGTACCAGGTTGGTCCTGGTGGTGTGCGGGTTCCTGGCACTGGACGTACTGCTCGGGTTCGTCATCAAGTGGTGGGTCGGGGTCATCTTGGTGATCGCCACGGTGGTGCAGGTGCCGTTGCTGCGCAAGCGCGCAAAGCGGCACGCGGACGACCTGCCGAGCAGGCTAGAGGTGGGTGCCGACCGGATCACGTCGGTCGTGGTTCCGCGCGGTGACGCCTACGAGATCCGCCGCGTCGACGGTGACCTGCTCGAGGTGCGCGATCTGAACGGCGAGCCGCACCTGCACGTCGTGGGGCCGGCGGGGGACAACGGCTCCATCGCGCTCGGCCGGTTCGACGTCGAAGCGGCGGGCCGCGCGGCGATCGCGCATGGCTGGCCATGGCAGCCACGTGCCAGCAACGGGGTCATCCAGCCGTCGGCTCCCGCCGCCGCGTCCGCACAGTCGCAGCCGGGCTGCGAGATCGCGTTGCGCGGTGGCCGTACTCGGTCGGTTCCCTCCAACGGTGCGCTCAAGGCCCTTGCGGTGCCGGTCTTCGCGCTCATGTTCGGCCTCGTCCCCGTCAGTGTCGTCGGCAAGCAGTACTGGGGATGGCCGGGGTGGCTCAGCGGGACGCTCATCGCCGCCGCCGTGCTGGTGCCGGTGGCTGCACTTGTCGGGTCCGGGTTCCTGCTGGTCCGGTTGTCCACAGCCACCGTCGCCGTCGACAGCGAACTGGTGTCGGTGAAGTACGGGTCGCTGTCGGCCAACGCGGTGGATCGGTCGTCCATCGCGGCCGGCGAGGTCGGCAAGCGATGGGTACGGTTGCGCAACCATCAGGGCCGACGGCTGATCTGGGTGCCGTTGCGGCCGAAGCGCGCCGAGGTGCTCGGCGCCCTGCGTAGCTACGGTTGGCCGATCTCCGGCGACTGATGCAGAGGGCTGGCAGTGACCATGCCGCCAGGTTGGCGGTCGCCGATACGGTGACCGGCATGCGCAAACTCGTGTACCTGGTGGCGTCGACGCTGGACGGGTTCATCGCCGGTCCCGACGGTGCGGTGCCGACCCGAGTGGCACGGTCTTCGACATCGAGGGCGACCACATGCAGCCGCTGATCGAGGAGTACCCGGAGATGCTGCCCGTGGGGTCCGAACGGCGCTCGGTCTCGCCGACGCGCCCAACGAGCACTTCGACACGGTGGTCGAGGGCCGGGTCTCGTACCAGCTCGGGCTGGCGGCCGGTGTGCCGAACGCGTACCCACACCTGCGCCACTACGTCTTCTCCACGACGCTGCGGGAGGCGCCCGACCCGGACGTCGTGCTCGTGCCCAGCGACCCGGTGGCCACCGTGCGGGAGCTGAAGCAGGAGACTGGCAAGGACATCTGGCTGGGTCGGCGGCGGCGCGCTCGCGGCTGCTCTGCGCGACGAGATCGACGAGATCCACCTCAAGCTCAACCCGGTGGTGACCGGCACCGGCGTGCCGCTGCTCGCCGGTGGCTTCGCCGTCGACAGGTACGACCTGGTGGACAGCAGGGTCTTCGGCAGCGGGGTGGCGCTGCTCAGGTACGCCCGCCGTCACTGAGCCCGGGCCGGGTCAGCGGTCGGGGCTGGACGCCTGCGCCCAGAACCGCTTCGGGATCCGGCCGGCCTGACCGGCCAGCCGCCCCGCCGTCACCGCGGCGCGCATCGCGGTGGCCATCTTCTCCGGGTCCTCCGCCCTGGTGACCGCGGTCGCGAGGAGCACGGCGGCACAGCCGAGCTCCATGGCGAGCGCCGCGTCCGACGCCGTGCCGATGCCCGCGTCCAGCACCACGGGCACCGAGGCGCGGGCGACGATCATCTCGATGTTGTGCGGGTTCCTGATCCCCAGGCCGGTGCCGATCGGCGAGCCGAGCGGCATCACTGCGGCGCAGCCGGTGTCCTCCAGCCGGCTGGCGAGCACCGGGTCGTCGTTGGTGTACGCGAAGACCGTGAAGCCGTCCGCCACCAGCTGTTCCGCCGCGTCGAGCAGCTCCACCGGGTCGGGCAGCAGCGTCCGCTCGTCGGCGATCACCTCCAGCTTCACCAGGTCCGTCTGCAACGCCTCCCTGGCCAGCCGCGCAGTGAGTACGGCCTCGGCCGCCGTGTAGCACCCGGCCGTGTTCGGCAGCGGCTCGATGCCGAGCTTCCGCAGCAGCTCAAGCAGTCCGGTGCCGCCGGTGGCGTCGACGCGGCGCATGGCGACGGTCGTGAGCTCGGTGCCGGACGCGAGCAGGGCGCGTTCGAGCACGGACAGGTTGCCTGCGCCGCCGGTGCCCATGATCAACCGCGAGTTCCACTCGCGGCCGCCGATCTTCAACGGGTCGTCCATCGGTCAACCTCCCTGTACGGCCGTGACCACGTCGATCGCCGCGCCCACCGGTACCGGGGTGGTGGCCCACGAGCCGCGCGACAGCACCTCGCCGTCGACGGCCACGGCGATGCCGGCCTCGGGTGCGCCGTACGCCGCCAGCGCGTCCGCGACGGTCGCCCCGTCGGCGACCTCGACGCCCTGGCCGTTGACCTGGATCTTCATCGGGAGCCTCCTCGTCGGGCGGGTGTGGCCAGCCGGGCCGGGTCGGCGGCCCGTACGGGATCTGGCGGCTGCTCGCCGCGTGCGAGCGCGAGCACGGCAGCGCCGGTGAGCGGCGCGGTGAGCAGTCCGTTGCGGTGGTGGCCGGCGGCGACGAGCACGCCGGTGTCGAGCCAGCCGATCAGCGGCAGGTTGTCCGGGCTGCCGGCGCGGAAGCCGGCGACGCACTCCACGACGGCGAACTCCGCGATGCCCGGCAGCACCTCTTCGGCGTCGCGGAGCAGGTCGTGCACGCCGCCTGCCGTGACGTCCTGGTCGAAGCCCGCCTCGTACTGGGTGGCGCCGAGCACCAGCTCGCCGGAGGCGCGCGGCACCAGGTACACCGGCCGGCCCTCGACGAGCGCGCGGACGGTGCGGGTCGGCGGCGGCAGCGAGCTGTGCCTGGCGCGCAGCCGCAGCAGCTCGCCCTTCACCGGCCGGATCGCACCCTTCAGGGCCGGGTGCAGGTCACCGCTGTGCGCGCCGGCGGCGAGCACAGTCAGCTCGCTGGGCACGGTGGACCCGTCGGCGAGCACCACCTCGCCGCTGCGCACCTCCTGTGCGCGCCGGCGGTCGAACCGTACGCCGCTGCGCTCGCACGCCTGCAGCAGCGCGGTGAGCAGGGCGCGGTTGTCCACCGCGACATCGCCTGGCAGGTGCAGGCCGCGCCGTACGTTCGGCCCGAGCATCGGCTCGAGCCGGCGCAGCGCGGTGCGTGCGCACGTCTCCACCTGGTGGCCCTGCTCGGCGAGGTAGCCGGCGAGCGTGTCGAGCACCCCGGCGTCCGCGGTGTCCACGCCGACGAGCACCGTGCCCGCCCGGGAGAGTTGCGGGTCGACGCCCGTCACGCGGTGCAGCTCGGCGGCGAACGCCGGCCAGTCCGGCAGCGCGGCCAGGCCGAGCGCGAGCACCGGCTCGTCGCCCGGCCACGCCTCCGCGAGCGGCGCGAGCATGCCGGCGGCGACCCAGGACGCCCCGCGCGCCGGCTGCGGGTCGACGACGGTGACGGCGAACCCCGTGCGCGCCGCCTGCCACGCGGTGCTGAGACCGATGGCGCCGCCGCCGACCACCACGAGCTGGCCGGCTGTGCTGCGGGTTTCCTGCATCTCACGCTCCCTGCGCCGGCATGATCCGGATCAGGTTCGACGGTCGGAGCTTGCGCTCCCTCTCAGCCCGTCCGGTCGGGCTCCCGTGCGACCACCTGCGGTCCACCCTACCTACCCGCGGCCATGGAAGCCGCCGCCTAGACTCGGCAGCATGCCAGGACTGACCGGTGACCAGGTACGTAACCGCCTCGCGGACGCCCGTCTCTACGTCTGCACCGACGCCAGGCGCGACCGCGGCGACCTGGCCGACTTCGCCGACGCCGCCCTGGCCGGCGGTGTGGACATCCTGCAGCTGCGCGACAAGGGCCACCCGGACGGCCCGCTGGAGGCGAAGCAGGAGATCGCCGCGCTCGAGGTGCTCGCCGCGGCCTGCGCCGAGCACGGGGCGCTGCTCGCGGTGAACGACCGGGCGGACGTGGCGCTCGCCGTCGGCGCGGACGTGCTGCACCTCGGCCAGGACGACCTGCCGGTCGACGTGGCCAGGCGGGTCGTCGGCGACGAGGTGGTGATCGGCCGGTCGACACACGACGACGCGCAGTCGGACGCAGCCGCGGCCGAGCCCGGCGTCGACTACTTCTGCACCGGCCCGTGCTGGCCGACCCCGACCAAGCCGGGCCGGCCGGCACCGGGCCTCGACCTGGTGCGGCACACCGCGCAGCGCGGCCGTACACGGCCCTGGTTCGCCATCGGCGGCATCGACCAGGCGCGGCTGCCCGAGGTCCTGGCCGCAGGCGCCAGCCGGGTGGTGGTCGTACGCGCCATCACCGCGGCCGACGACCCGCAGGCGGCGGCCGCCGCGTTCGCCGCTGCGTTGCGGCAGCCGGCTCAGTCGAACGCGGTGCCGTAGTCGCTGTCGTAGGGGTTGACCACGAGCGCGTCGGGTGCCGGGACGAAGTTGAAGGCGCACGCCGTCTCCTCGCGCAGGTCGCCGCGGGGGCGGAAGGTGCGTACGGGGCGGCCGTCGCGGGCGAGTACCTCGAACGCGCAGTTGCGGCCGCGCGTCCCCGCTGACCGGTAGGCGAACACCACGCGGTCGTCGGCGAGGACGGTGAACGTCGGCGGCGACAGCCGGCGTGCCGGGCCGGTGGCGAGCACGTGGTCGCGGGTGGACGTGTGCCGCCACCGCACCTTCCCGGTGCTCGTCGAGCGGGCGGTGAACTCCGTCGCCGCGGGTTCACCCCACCCGTGGCTCTTCGTACGTACGCCGGTCACCGTGAGCCCGCCGCCCACCGCCACGCTCACCGGCTGCCGCGCCGACCAGCGCCACGCCTGCCGGCCGTCGGTGACCCGCAGCGCGCGGACCCGTCGCGTGGGCTCGTCGTGGTACTCCTCGTGCACCACGAGGTACGGCCCGCGCTGGTCCGCGAGCGGCGCCGCCACCGTGCGGTAGTCGTCGTGCGGCTGGTAGCGCCAGCGCACCTTGCCGGTGCGGACGTCGTAGCCGGTGAGCCCGTCGTGCGAACCGCACTGCAGCGCGACGGTGGTCTGCCACCGTGCGAGCAGCGTCGCGTCCGGCGTGCAGTGGGCCGCCAGGTTGCGCTGCCACACCAGATCGCCGTCGAGGGTGAACGTCGCGATCGCGGCGGAGTCGCTCTCCCGCGTCATCAGCACGCGGTCCTCGGTGGCGGTGACGATGCGGTCGTAGTCCGTACGCCAGGCCCGGGTGCGCTCACCGGTCACCGCATCGAAGACCTGCACCTGCGCGTCGGCGTCGTCGCGGCTGCTGACCACGGCGAGCACCCGCCGGTCCGGCGTGGTGGCCGCGACACCCGCGGCCGTGACGCCCGCGTACGTGCGGTCCCAGCGCTGGTAGCTCCACCGCAACGCGCCGGTGCGTCGGTCGACCACGCCGATACCGTGCTCGGTGGCCAGCACCGGGCCCGCCACGCCGCTCGCGACGTAGCGTCCCTGCCAACCGACGTGGCCGGTCAGCTCGGGTGGCCGCGTCCGCGGCGGCACGGCCGCCTCCGCCGTCGTCGCCGTGGTGTTGTGTGCCGCGGCCTGCCAGGGCACGGCCACGACGGTGAGCGCGACGGCCAGCGCGACACCGACGACGGCTCCGGCGGCGCTGACCAGCCGCGGCCTGGACGCCGGGGCGCCGGCGCGCACCCGCGACGCGGCGCCGGCGACGATCGCGGCGATGCCGGCTGCGGCGAGACCCAGCGACCACGGCACGATCTCGGACTGCACCGTCGCAGGCGCACCGGCTCCTGCCGGCCCGGTGAGCCACACGGCGACGCCGCCGAACCCCAGGCAGCCGAGTGCGGACGTCGCCGCCACGGCGACGCCCTGCCGCCCCGGCAGCCAGGCGTGCACGGCCATCAGCACGACGACCACCCCGACCGCCGCCGCCGCGGCGGGCAGCTGGGCCTCGGCGACCTCCCCGGAGACGCCGAGCATCGCGGCGGCGGCCGCGGTCACGCCGCTGCCGAACGCGGACAGCGCCGACGACAGCCGTGATCGGTGTGGGTGCGGGCTCACATCACTCCCCGGCTGCCGGTAGATCCCTGACGCGTCGAGCGGCGGCAGGATATCCACCCCTGGCCGGAGAGGTCAGAGCCACCCGCGGCGTTTGAAGACCAGGTAGAGCGCGATCGAGATGGTCGCCATCAGCAGCAGCGCGAGCGGATAGCCGACGGTCCAGTGCGTCTCCGGCATGTGGTCGAAGTTCATCCCGTAGACGGTGCCCACCAGCGTGGGTGCGAACAGGATCGCCGCCCAACCGGAGATCTTCTTGACCTCCTCGCCCTGCGCGTTGCTCGTCTCGGTGAGGCGCTTCATCTCCTCGTTCTGGGCCTGGCTCACCAGCGTCGCGTTGACGGTGAGCATGTCGCGCAGCATCTCGCGGAAGCCGTCCACCCGCTCCACCACGGTCGCCGTGTGGTCGGCCACGTCGCGCAGGTACGCGCGCAGCTCCGCGTCGGTGCCGTACTTGTCGAAGCCTCTGGTCAACCCGTCGAGCATCTTCACCAACGGCCTGGTGGCGCGCTGGAACTCGATCACCTCGCGCGACAGCTCGTAGATGCGCCGCGACACCGTGGGGTCGCCGTGGAAGACCTCGGTCTCGATCTCGTCGATGTCGTTCTGCAGACCGGCGACGACGGGTGCATAGCCGTCCACGACGGCGTCCAGGATGGCGTAGAGCACCGCTTCGGTGCCGCGCGCCAACAGTTCCGGGTCGGCCTCCAGCCGGCTGCGGACGCTGGCCAGGTTCGGCGCCTCGCCGTGCCGGACGCTCAGCACGAAGTCCGGCCCGACGAACAGGTGCAGCTCGCCGAAGTCCACCTCCTCGCTCGCGTCCAGGTAGCGCGCGGCGCGGAGCACCACGAAGAGCGTGCTGCCGTAGCGTTCGAGCTTCGGCCGCTGGTGCGCGACGATCGCGTCCTCGATGGCGAGCTCGTGCAGGTCGAACTCGATGGCCAGCGACTGCAGCTGCACCTCGGTCGGGCGGTAGAGCCCGATCCAGGCCATGCTGCCCTCGGTGTCGCGCAGGTACCTGTAGGTCTCGGCGAGGCTGACCGGCGACTCGGTGCGTGCGCCGTCGACGTACACGCCGGCGTCGATGACGTTGTGCTCCACCGGGGGTGGGACGTCGGCGGCCCGCGGATCCATCGAGCGCTCGGGCGGCTCATGGTGGTAGACGGAGTTCCGCGACCTGATACCCAGTCGACGGCCGCGCTTGAACGGCCGGAGCACACGCCAGTCCGACATGGCGACCTCCAACGAGAGAGCACAGCGCGGTAACCGCACGGGTACGCACCAGGGCGCACGGCAACGGCCGCGCCGGAGACGAAGAAAGAAAGGGGAAGTTACGACTTAGCTGCGTCTAGGAGGTTGGCTGCGACTATGACTTTCCATGCGAGCCTCACCTCCCTAGACAGTCTTCTCCCGTTGAGCACGCCGAGGCTACCACCTGCGTCGCAGCCGCGACGAATTCGCGCAGTGAACGGCGGATGACGAATTGCGGACGGAAAATGACCGTTGTGTTCGTAGCGTGGGCGTGAGCCACGACAAAGGGAGCGGACATGAACACAGTCACCGGCGAACGCGCGGACCTGCTCGGCATGCTCGACGGCCAGCGCGCCATGCTACGGCGGGCGCTGCGCGACCTCGACGACAGCCAGATCCGGCGCCGCACCACGGTCAGCGAGCTCACCCTTGGCTGGGTGCTGAAGCACGTGACGGAGGTCGAGCGGAACTGGACCGACTTCATCGTCGACAGGTACGACCGCGGCGACGAGCTGCCCGAGCCGGTCGACTGGACCGACGCGGCGCTCCCGCAGGGCAACCACGTGCGCGACGGCGAGACCCTGGCCGGCCTGCTCGCCGCGTACGACGAGACCGCGCGGCGTACGGACGAGACGATCGCTGCGCTGGCGGACCTGGACCGCCGGATGCTGCTGCCCGAGGCGCCGTGGAACGAGCCGGGCGCCAGCTGGTCGGCGCGCGAGGTGCTGTTGTGGATGGTCAGGGAGACCGCACACCATTCCGGCCACGCCGACATCATCAGGGAGTCCCTGGACGGCGCGAAGACGATGAGCTTCTAGAGGTGGGCGCCTGCAGCGGGAAGTGACAGGCGGCGGTGTGGCCGTCGGCGAGTACGTGCACCGGCGGGGCGTCGGTGGCGCAGACGTCCTGAGCGAGTGGGCAGCGGGTGCGGAACCGGCAGCCCGACGGCGGGTCGAGCGGGGAGGGCAGCTCGCCGCCGACGCGGGTGCGGTCGCGGTCGCGTTCGCGTTCCGGGTCGGGTAGTGGGACGGCGGCGAGCAGGCCGGCGGTGTACGGGTGTGCAGGCCGGCGGTACACGTCGTCGGCGGCGCCCAGTTCCACCAGCTTGCCGAGGTACATCACGCCGATCCGGTCGGCCAGCGAGCGCACCACCGACAGGTCGTGCGAGATGAACACGTACGTCAGGCCGTGATCCGCCTGCAGGCGTTTCATCAGGTTGAGGATCTGGGCCTGGATGGACACGTCGAGCGCGGAGACCGGCTCGTCCGCGACGATCAGCTCCGGCTGCAGCGCGAGCGCCCTGGCCAGGCCGATACGTTGCCGCTGCCCGCCGGAGAACTCGTGCGGGTACCGGTGTACGGCGTCCGCGGCGAGCCCGACCTCGTCGAGCAGCCGCGCGACGATCTCGTCCTGCTCGCGTCGCGAGCCGATGCCCTGGATCTGCAACGGCTCCCGCAAGTCGCGCCGACCCGGACGCGCGGGTCGAGCGAGGAGAACGGGTCCTGGAACACCAGCTGGGCGGCACGCCGCCGCTCCCGCAGCGTGCGGCCGCGCAGGCCGGTCAGGTCGACACCGTCGAGCAGCACGTTGCCTGCGGTCGGGCGTTCGAGCGCGACGATCATCCGACCGAGCGTCGTCTTGCCGCAGCCGGACTCGCCGACGACGCCGAGCGTCTCCCCGCGCGCGACGGTGAACGAGACGTCGGAGACGGCGTTGAGGGTGCCCACCTTCCGCTGCAGGATCGCGCCGGCCGTCACGGGGATGTCCTTGCTCACCCCCACGACCTCGAGCAGCGGTTGCTCCGTCTCGGCCGCAGGTACGGTGCGCGTGTCTGCGGCGGTCGGCCGGTGGTCGGTCGGCCGGCCGCCCACCGGGTGGAAGCAGGCGTACCGGTGCTCGGCGTCGTCGTCGGTAGTGGTGAGCAACGGGTCCTCGGACCTGCACCGGTCGGTGGCGCGCGAACAGCGCGCGGCGAACCGGCAGTGCGCCGGCGGCCTGGCGAGGTCGGGCGGTAGCCCGGGGATGTTGCGCAGCTGCTGCCCGGCGTCCGCGTCGAGCTGCGGTACGGCCTGCAGGAGCGCCTCGGTGTACGGGTGTCTGGTGTCGGCGAACAACGACGCCGCGCCGGCTTCCTCGACGATACGGCCCGCGTACATCACGAGCACGCGGTCGGCCTGCCCGGCGATCACGCCGAGATCGTGCGTGATGAGCAGCAGCGCCATGTCGAGACGTTCCTTGAGGCCCACGAGCAGCTCCAGGATCTGGGCCTGGATGGTGACGTCGAGCGCAGTGGTCGGCTCGTCGGCGATGAGCAACGACGGTTCACACGCCAACGCCATGGCGATGACGCACCGTTGTCGCAGGCCACCGGAGAGCTCGTGCGGGTACGCGTTCAACCGCTTGCGGGGGTGCGGCATCCCCACCAGATCCAGCACCTCGACGGCGCGGTCGAGTGCCTCCGCGGGTGACGAACCCCAGTGGATGCGGGCGACCTCGGCGATCTGCCGCCCGACGGTCAGCGTCGGGTTGAGTGCGGTGAGCGGCTCCTGGAAGACCATGGCGATGTCGCCGCCGCGCAACCGGCGCATCTCGTTGTCGCCGAGCGTGGTCAGCTCCCGCCCGTCGAACCTGACGGAGCCGCCGGTGATGCTGCCGCCCGGCGGCAGCAACCGCATCAGCGACCTGCCGGTCATCGTCTTGCCGCAGCCGGACTCGCCGACCAGCCCGAGCGTCTCGCCCGGCTGCAGGGTCAGTGACACACCGTCGACCGCGTGCACGACGTGGTCACGGCGCCGGATATCCGTGTGCAGGTCGGTCACCTCGAGCAGCGGACTCATCGCGGCACCCGGTGGCGTGAAGGGACGTGGCCTGGCAGAGTCGGCCACGTCCGTGGCGAGAACTCTGGCAGGAGGTCACGATGCTCGACCTGGTGATCCGCGGTGGAACCGTCTACGGCGCGGGGGACGCGCCGGTGCGTGCGGACGTCGCCGTCGCAGGCGACCGGGTCGTATCGGTCGGCGACCACAGCGAGGACTCCGCCGCGGTGGAGATCGACGCGACGGGCAAGGCCGTCGCGCCCGGTTTCATCAACGTGCTCAGCCATTCGTACTTCACCATCCTGCACGACCCGCGGTCGTTGTCCGAGCTCACGCAAGGCGTGACGACGCAGGTGTTCGGTGAGGGCAGCGCGATGGGGCCGCTGACGACGGAGATGGCCAGGGAGCTGGAGTACCGCAACGCGGACCTGTCGCTGGAGGTGACGTGGTCCCGGTTGTCGGAGTATCTCGCGCACGTCGAGCAGCAGGGGTGTTCGCAGAACGTCGCCTCCTTCATCGGGCACGGGACACTGCGGGCGTTCGGCGTCGGCTACGACGACCGGCCCGCGACTGCTGCCGAGCTCGACGTCATGCGCGGTGTCATCGACGAGGAGATGACCGAAGGCGCGCTCGGCATCGCGTCCGCGCTGATCTACCCGCCGGAGAGCTTCGCCTCGACCGAGGAGCTGATCGCGCTCTGCGAGGTGGCGTCCCGGTACGGCGGCGTGTACATCTCGCACATGCGTGACGAGGGCACCGGCCTGCTCGATGCCGTAAAGGAGCTGCTGCGCATCTCGCGGGAGACGAACGTGCCGGCGGAGATCTACCACCTGAAGGCGTCCGGCCGGGCGAGCTGGCCGTTGATGGACGAGGCGATCGAGCTGGTGAACGAAGCACGCGGGACGGGTCTGCCGGTCACGGCGGACATCTACCCGTACACGGCGAGCTCGACCGGCCTCACCAGCATGATCCCGCAGCGCTTCCACGAGGGCGGGCAGGACGCACTGTTCGACCGGCTCGCCCACCCGATGACCCGCGCCACCATCAGGCAGGCGCTGGTCGACGGCGGCGAGTGGCACGATGCCGACGACGCGGAGAGCATCCTCGTGCTCGGGGTGCGCCGGGAGGAGAACCGTAAGTACCAGGGCCGGACGCTCGCGGAGGTCGCGCAGATCCGCGGTGTCGAACCGGTGGACGCGGCGCTCGACCTGATCGCGCACGACAGGTCCAGGGTGACCGTGGCGTTCTTCAAGATGTCCGAGGACAACCTGCACAAGCAGCTGCGGCAGCCGTGGGTGGGCGTCGGTTCCGACGGTGCGTCGATGGCGCCTGAAGGTGCGTTCCTGCGCGCGCCCACGCACCCGCGCGCGTACGGCACGTTCGCCCGGGTGCTCGGCCGGTATGTGCGCGAGCAGGGGGTGCTCGACCTGGCCGACGCCGTGCACCGGATGACCAGGCTCCCGGCCGAGACGTTCGGGCTGACCGGTCGCGGATCGCTGGCCGAGGGCAGCTACGCCGACGTCGTCGTCTTCGACCCGGAGACCGTCGACGACGTCGCGACGTTCGAGGAACCGCACCAGCTCGCCGTGGGGGTCAGCGAGGTCGTGGTGAACGGCCAGGTGACCGTGCGCGAAGGGAAGTTCGCCGGCGCGTACGCCGGACGCGCGCTGCGGCGCGGGCAGTGACCCCGCGGATGTGACGCTGCCTGTCGCCATTGCCGTCACCGCCGCTGCAACCGGTGCTCGAACGCGTCGCCGATGAAGTTGAACGCCGTCACGGTGAGCACGATCGCCAGGCCAGGTGGGTAGATGAGCCACCAGTAGCCGGCGTAGATGTAGTTGATGCCGTCGGAGAGCATCCCGCCCCAGTCGGTCTGTGGTGCGGAGACGCCGAGCCCGAGGAAGCTCAACGCCGCGACGGCGAGGATGGCGTCGGCGATCTGGAACGTAGTGTTCACCATGATGGTGCCGATCGCGTTCGGGATGACGTGCCGGCCGACGATCCGCCTGCGGGTGCCGCCCATCATGCGCACGGCGTCCACGTACTCGAGCACCCGGAGCTTGAGCGCCTCGCCGCGGACCAGCCTGGCCGGCCCCAGCCAGGCGACGAACCCGATGACGAGGATCAGCATGGGAGTGCTCGGCTCGAAGACCGCGGACAGGTAGAGCAGCAGGAACAGGGTGGGGATCGCGATGATGGCGTCTACGAAGCGCATCATGATCCCGTCGAGCGCGCCGCCGGTGAAGCCGGCGATGGCGCCCCACAGCGTGCCGATGCCGGTTGCCACGAACGCGGCGGCGAAACCCACCATCAGCGACGCCTGGCCGCCGAGCATCAACCGGCCGAGCTGGTCGTAGCCGACCTCGTTGGTGCCGAGCGGGTGCGCCCCGCTCGGCGGCAGGTTGGCGTTGTCGAGGCTGGTGTGCACCTGGTCGGTCTGGTAGAAGAGCGGGCCGACGAACGAGAACAGCGCCATCAGCACTACGATCGCCACCCCGCCGATGGCGGCGTGGTTCTCCACGAACACGCCGAGAGCCAGCCGCCACAGGCTCCGCTCGACGGTGGCCTGCCCGCCCTCGGGGAGGGTCGAGGAGTGCTGTGCGTCCGTCACCTGTTTGCTCCTCCCCGGTCACCGTGGCCGTACGTAGCGGACACGGGGGTCGAGCACGGCGTACGTCAGGTCGGCAAGCAGTGAGCCGACCACCGTGCCGACCGCCACGATGAGCGTCACGCCGAGCAGCACCGGGTAGTCCTGTGACTGGGCCGCTTCCCAGAACATCCGGCCGATGCCCGGGTAGTTGAACACCCCCTCCGTGATCAGTGCGCCGTTGAGTATCTGCGGCAGCCGCAGGCCGAGCAGCGTCACGATCGGCACGAGCGAGTTGCGCATCACGTGGCCGTAGAGGATGCCGGGTTCGGAGACGCCCTTGGCTCGCGCGGTATTCACGTAGTCCTGGCCGAGGTTGTCGAGCGTGGACGAGCGCATGTAGCGGCTGAACTCGGCGAGCGTGATGAGCGCGAGCGTCGCTACCGGCAGGACGAGCCCGGCCGGTTGGGTGAGCACGTCGAGGAACGAGCCCTGGGGTGCTCCAGGCGGTAGGACGCCGAGCCCGATCGCGAAGACGGTGATCAGCAGCAGGCCCAACCAGAAGCTCGGCATCGAGTAGAAGACGAACGCCGCACCGGTGAGGCCGTAGTCGATCAGCTGGTTGCGCTTGGTCGCCTGGAGCATGCCGAGTGGTACTGCGAGGACGACGGCGACCACGGTGGCGACGCCCACGAGCAGCACCGTGGGCGGCAGCCGTTCGGCGATCAGGTCGACGACGCTCTGGTTCATCTTGTACGAGAAGCCGAGGTCGCCGTGCAGCAGTTGGTTGACGTAGTTCAGGTACTGCAGCACAAGCGGATCGTCGTAGCCCTGCTCGCGCCGGAACTCCGCGAGCTGTCGCGGGCTCGCGTGCAGGCCGAGGATGGCGTGCGCCGGGTCCCCGGGAATCAGCCGGCTCTCCACGAAGGTGAGCACGGAGACGATCACGATGACAAGGAACGCCTGTGCGGTCCGCCGGATGAGGTAGAACGTCATCCGGCGGTCATTCGTCGAAGTACCAGTACTGCGGGTAGAAGTCCTCGAACAGGCCCTGCTCTGCGCGCTTGAACCCCTTCAGGTCGGAACGCACGACGCTGGAAGCGCCCTGGTTGCGCGGCATGAAGAGCACCGGCACCTGTTTGGCGATGTAGTCCTGGTAGGCCGTCATGTGCTCGAGGCCCGACTCGGTCTGGGTGGCCTCGATGAGCCGGTCCGCCTTCGGGTTGTTGAAGTTGTTCTCCGAGGCGCCGCTCTTGTACAGCTCTTCACCGCTCGGGTACGGCCCGAACTGCCAGCCTCCCCAATACGCCGCGTCCCAGTCGCAGCGCCTGCTACCGCGCTTGCAGATGTTGGTGACCGAGAAGACCTGTTCCTGCGTCGTCTTGCGCAGCTTGACGTTGATCCCCGCGGCCGCCGCCGACGACTTGAACGCCTGCATCATCCGGTCGTTCGTCGGGTCCTGCGTGTAGACGAGCCGGAACTCGAGCTTCATACCGCGCGCGATGCCCTTGCCGCACTGGTTCGCGGCGGTGCCCGGGCGGGCGCACACGCTCACGCCGTCCGGCTTGACGTCCCAGCCGTGCTCGTCGAGCAGCTGGCTCGCCTTGTCCGGATCGTGGGGATAGGGCACCGACTTGACGTACTCGGACACGTAGGGGTTCTTCGGTTTGATCGGCACCGGGCCGTACACGGCGAACGCCTCACCGTTGTGCGCACGCTTGATGTACTCGGGTTGGTCGACCATGTGCTGCAGCGCCTGCCGCACGTAGAGCTGGCTCAGCAGCGGACCGGCGGCGTTGCTGGCGTGGTTCAGCTGGATGTAGTTGATGCCGAAGTTGTTCTTCGCGTAGACCCGGTAGCCCTTGTTCTCGACCTGCTTCTTCCGGCTGGTGTACTGGCTCGGGATGTACCCGGTGGTCAACGTGTCGTCGGCCATGAGCGCATTGAACTCGGCCTGTTCTGTGGTGAACCGCTTCTCCACGAGCTTGGACAGCTTCGGCTTGTCCTTGCCCGAGTACTTCTTGTTCGGGACGAACGCGATGTCGCCGCGCGGGTCGAACTCGTCGAGTGCCCACGGACCGTTGACGACCTCCCACAACGGCTCGGAGTCGTACGAGGACAGCGACTTCGCCTTCCCGGTGAGGAAGTCGAACACCGCTGCTGCACCCTTGTCGGTCTCGTGGTGGTTGCCGATCTCACCGTCGTCGGACGTCTTGTCCCACGCGTGCTGCGGCAGCGGGATGATGCCGCCCAGCTGCTGTACGTCGAACCACTTCGGCGAGTACGACTTGTCCAGGTGCAGCACGATGCTCTTCTCGCCGGTGATGTCCATCCGCTCGATGTTGTCCGGCACCGACCCCGGCGCGTAGCAGCCCCACTTGGCCTTGCTGGCGCGGTAGAGGTTCACGTAGAACGCGATGTCGCGGGCGCTCACCGGCTCGCCGTCGGACCAGTTGTAGTCCTTCAGCGTGATGGTCACCTGGTCGTTGCTGCCGTTGTACTCGGGTGGCTCGGCGAGGCTGAGCTCCTCGTTGAGCGCGAACTCGTTGCCGAGCACGCCGCCGTACCAGTACAGCGGCTTGTAGATCAGGCTGCGGAAGTAGTGGTTGTTGACCGCGGTGCACTGCGGGTCGGACGGCAGGATGTAGGTCGGCTCGTCACCGGCGTCCAGTGCCACCGTGGCGACGTCGGTGTTGCTGGTCTGCGGTTGGCCGCCGCAGCCCGCGAGAACCAGTACGGCGGTCAGGAGTCCGGCCAACGCAACCCTGCGAGGCGAACGAACATGGGGCAACGTATCGAGCATGGCCGGCTCCTAGTTGCAATCCAACATGACGCCCTGCTTGGGGGAACCTCTTCTCTGCGCCAGAGCAGTTAGTCAACCCCTTGCATCGCTCCGCTGTCGCTATTCGGCACATTTCTGCGCATTGTTCGGTGGAGCTGGTGACGGGGCGGAACGGCGGCCGTAGGTCAGCCGGCGCAGCAGCGTCTCCGCCGGACCGCGGTAGGAATGCCGCTGCATCAGGTACGCACCCAGCAGCGTGGCCAGCCAGACCGCCGTCGCGCTGTCCGCGGAGGCGAAGGTGGGGCTGGCCGTCCGCTCCCCGATGGCCACGGCGAAGTGCGAGGCGAGCAGCAGCCAGGCGACCGACTGGAACAGGTAGCCGCTGAGTGAGCGCTGGCCCAGTGCGGTCAGCGCAGCCACGGCCGGGTGTCGGCGCGATCGCGTGGGCACGGCGATGGCCAGCAGGCCGAAGAGGGCGACGTACCCTGGACCGCCGAACATCCCCGTGGCTCGGCTCAGCATGAACAGCGCCGACACCGCGGCCGAGTCGACGTGCAGGACGTCCGCGTTGACCAAGCCGATCGGCAGGCCACCGGCGAACGCCAGGGTCAGTCCGATCCCGGCGGTCCAGCCGAGCAGTCGCCGATGTGCGGCGGGCTCCTCGAGGACACCCTTGCGCGCTGCCCATGCACCCAGCCAGACGATCACGATGAACGGCACGACGGTGAGCGTGTGCACCGGCCAGTCCTGCAGTCGTGCCACCAGCGAGGTGAGGTAGTCCGGGGCCAGGTGCGCGTCGTAGGGCGAGGTCGAGACCTTCGCGGCGGGCCCGCTGCTGCCGATCACCTGGGCGGTCGCGACGACCGCGAGCACCAGCGTCTCCACCGCCATCAGGCCCCACAGCCACAGCACGATCCGGTGGACGCGGTCGCCGCGGCGCAGCAGGAGCAGTGTGAAGATGACGCCCACCAGGCCGTAGGCGCCGAGGAAGTCGCCGGAGAACAGCAGCAGGCCGTGGACGAGTCCGATGGCGAGGAGCGCCACGTTGCGGCGCAGCAGCATGGAGCGTACCGCCGCCGGGGAAGCGCCCGCGGCGTCCTGGCGGCGCGCCATCTGCACCAGGCTGTAGCCGAACATGACGGCGAACATCGGGTACGCCCTTGCGTCCACGAAGACGGCGGCGAAGACGTGTAGAGCCGTTCCAGGCCGACCGGGGTGCGGTCCGCGCCGGGGTCCGCGCCGAGTACCGCGACGGCCGCGTTGGGGAGCGCGATGAAGAGCAGCATCGCGCCGCGGGCCAGGTCGGGAGCCAGCGCGCGTTCTGTCGGCCGCACTGCTCCCCGCTGGGGTGGTGCGGCGTGCTTGGTGGTCGCCGTGGTCATGTGCGCTCCTACATAGTTTATGTTGTAAACTATGTTTAGTATAGTAAGTGGCCGTCAGCGGGGACGTGAGGAGGATGCACGCGCAGTGACCGATGCAGAAGTGCCGGCCGAGCTGGCCAGGCTCTGGCGGCTGTCCAGCGGCTCCCGGCTCGGGCGTCCGGCCGCGCTCGACGTGGACCGCGTCGTGCAGACGGCCGTGCAGCTCGCCGACCGTGCCGGGCTGGCCGGCGTCACGCTGCCGAAGATCGCGGCGGAGCTGGACGTCACCAGCATGTCCCTCTACCGCTACGTCGGTTCCAAGGACGAGCTGTTCGTGCTGATGCAGGACGCCGCGACGGGTCCGCCGCCGCAGCTCGACGTGCCCGCGGAGGACTGGCGGGCCGGCCTGCGGGCCTGGGCGGTGGCGCAGCGGCTCGCCCTGCACGAGCGGCCGTGGGTGGCGAGGTTGCCGGTCACCGGCCCGCCGGCGGGGCCGAACCAGATCGGCTGGATGGACGTGGCCCTGCGGGTGCTGCGCGGCACCGGCCTGGACTGGGGCGCGAAGCTAGGGGTGCTGACCCTGGTCAGTGGGTACGTACGGCAGGCGAGCCTGCTCGCCGACGAGCTCGCCGCCGGGCGGCGCGGCAGCGGCATGGACCAGGCGGCGGTCGAGCGCGCCTACGGCAGGGCGCTCGCCCAGCTCGTCGACCCGCAGCGCTTCCCCGAGGTGGCCGCCGTGTTCGCCAGCGCGCCGTTCCAGACGCCACCCCCGGAGGGCTACGACGACCCCGCAACCAACCCCGACTTCACCTTCGGCCTGGACCGCATCCTCGACGGCGTAGCCGCCGCCATCGAGCAAACCCCACCCACCTGACCGGTGTGTCGGGGAACGGGTCGGCCGCAGCGGCATCGTGGCCGCTTTTGCACCGCCGGCCGCCCGCGGCCTCGTTACCGGCCGGCACCTGGCCCGGGCGCCGTCACCGACCGGCCGCGCCGACTCCGGCGCGGCCACCGGCTGGCACTGCGGCTCCTGGCCTCGCTACCGGCTGGCGCTGCCTTCCGCGCCCGCCCGCCGGCTGTCAGCGGTCCAGGCGGGCGAGCAGGGCGTGCGCGGCGTTGTGGCCGGCGATGCCGCTGACGGCGCCGCCGCGGCGGGCGCTGCTGCCGCAGATCAGCAGCCGGTCGGTGTCGGTGGCTACGCCCCACGGGTCGTCGGTGTCGTCGTCGGCGTGCGGCCATTGCAGGTCGCCGTGGAAGATGTGGCCGCCTGGTAGGTCGAGCTCGGCGGCGAGGTCGAGCGGCGTCTTCGCCTCGATGCAGGGCGCGCCGTTGGCGTCGGTGGCCAGGCAGTGCTCGATCGGCTCGGCCAGGTGGCGGTTGATGCCGGCAAGCGCCCGGTGCAGCGCCCTCTCCCGCATACCGGCGTTGTCGTCGCGGAACAGCCGCGCAGGCGTGTGCAGGCCGAACATGGTCAACGTCTGCCAGCCGGCGGCCACCAGGTCGGCGCCGAGGATGGACGGGTCGGTGAGCGAGTGGCAGTACACCTCCGCCGGCAGCGGGTCGGGCAGCTGCCCGGCGTCCGCCGCCCGGTACGCGGCCTCGAGCTGCCCGTACCCCTGGTCGATGTGGAACGTGCCGGCGAACGCCGTGCGCGGGTCGACGTCGGTGCGCAGCCGCGGCAACCGCTCGAGCACCATGTTCACCTTGAGCTGGCTGCCCTCCTCGTCGGCGCCCGTACGTCCACGCAACCGGGCCAGCGTCGACGCCGACACGTTCGCCAGCACGTGGCCCGCCGTCGCCGTACGCTCCGCCCCTTCGGCGTCCACCCAGCTGACCGTGCACCCGGCGCCGTCGGTCGCGACCTCGCGTACCTCCGCGCCGGTGACGATCTCCGCGCCCGCCTCGCGTGCGCATCGCTCCAGTTCGGCGCTCACCGCGCCCATGCCGCCGACCGGTACCCGCCACTCGCCGGTGCCGTTGCCGACGACGTGGTACAGGAACACCCGGTTCTGCCGCAGCGTCGGGTCGTGCGCGTACGTGTGCTCGCCGATGACCGCGTCGGTCAGCACCGTGCCGCGTACGGCGTCGTCGGCGAAGGTGACCTCCACCAGCTCGCCGATCGGCCGCTCGAACAGCGCCTGCCAGGCGTCCGCACCCGCGGCAGAACGGACGGCGTCGGCCAGATCTGCCCGGCGCGGCAGCGGCCGTAGCAGCGTCGGGGCGATTGCGCCTGCGACCGCGCCGGCCGTCTGCTGGAAGCGCTGCCACGAGTCGTACTCCGCGGCCGAACCGGTGAGCTCCGCGAACGCCGCCGCGGTCGCCGGGCCCTCGGCGCGCTCGACCAGCAGACCGCCTGGACGCCCGTCGCGGTCGACCGGCGTGTACGACGCCGTGGCCCGCGAACGCAGCTCGATGCGCAGCCCGAGGTCGGCGACGACCTGGTCCGGCAGCAGGCTCACCAGGTACGAGTACCTGGACAGGTGCGCGTCCACCCCGGGGAACGTGCGGACGCTCGCGACCGCGCCGCCCACCGTCCGGCGCTTCTCCACGACCAGCACCGACAGCCCGGCGCGGCCGAGATAGCCGGCCGCGACCAGCCCGTTGTGCCCGCCGCCGACCACGATCGCGTCGTACTGCTCGTCCGTCATCTGCCTGCTCTCCTTCGTCTGGCCCAGGCCAGGCTAGCTCCGGCCGCTGCCACGTAGCCTGGCTGGCGGGCACACCACAGGAACGGAAGGAGCCGGATGGGCGCGGACGGTCTGCGTGTCGCTATCGCGACGGCGGCGGAGGCACAGGGACTCGACGACGACGAGCCGCTGCTCGTCGAGGCGTTCGCCCGGCACGGGGTGGCCGCGGAGCCCGCCGTCTGGGACGCCGACGTGGCGTGGTCGCGGTACGACGCCGTGGTCGTACGCAGCACCTGGGACTACCCGGCGCGGCGCGCGGAGTTCCTCGCCTGGGCGGCCGACGTAGACGGCCGGCTGTGGAACGGCCCCCGCGTACTGGCCTGGAACACCGACAAGGTGTACCTGCGCGAGCTCGCCGCGGCCGGGGTGCCGGTCGTGCCGACCACGTGGATCGAGCCGGACGCCACCGGCGTCACGCTGCCGGCCGACGGCGACTACGTGGTCAAGCCGTCGGTCTCCGCGGGCAGCAAGGACACCGTGCGCTACCGGGCAGGCGAGGACGTCGACGCGGTCGAGCACGTACGGCTGATCCAGAAGTCCGGGCGGGTCACCATGGTGCAGCCGTACGTGGCGAGCGTGGACAGCTACGGCGAGACGGCGCTGCTTTACGTCGAGGGGTCGTTCAGCCACGCGATCCGCAAGGGGCCGCTGCTGACCGCGGGCCAGGGTTTCGTGGACGGGCTGTTCGCGGCGGAGGAGATCACCGCGCGGCGGCCGTCGCCGGCCGAGCGCGAGGTCGCCGACCGGGTCGTCACCGCCGCCAGGCAGATCGTCGGTGACCTGCTGTACGCGCGGGTCGACCTGGTGGCGGGCGACGACGGGCAGCCGCTGCTGCTCGAGCTGGAGCTCGCCGAGCCGTCCATGTTCTTCGGCTACGACGACGGCGCCGCCGACCGGCTGGCCGCCGCCGTGCTCGCCCGGCTCGGCTGACCGTCAGTCGGCGGGCACGAGCTCCGCGACGAGCTGCCGTACGTGCGCGTCGATCTGGTCGCGGATCTGCCGCACGGTCTCGACCGGCTGCCCGGCGGGGTCGGGCAGCTCCCAGTCCAGGTAGCGCTTGCCGGGGTACACCGGGCAGGCGTCGCCGCAGCCCATGGTGACGACGACGTCGGCCGCGCGTACGGCGTCGTCGGTCAGCGGCTTGGGGAACTCCCTGCTCAGGTCGACGCCGAGCTCGCCCATCACGTCCACGACGGCGGGGTTGACCTGGTCCGCGGGTGCCGACCCGGCGGAGCGTACGGTCACCCGTCCCGCGGCGCGGTGGTCGAGCAGCGCGGCGGCCATCTGCGAGCGGCCCGCGTTGTGCACGCAGACGAACAGCACCTCAGGGTTGTCAGGCATGGCTGCTCCTGCGGTCCATGCGGCGGCGTAGTGCCAGCGACAGGTAGACGAGGGCAACGAGCACGGGCACCTCGATCAGTGGGCCGACGACGCCGGCGAGCGCCTCGCCCGAGGTGACGCCGAACGTCGCGATGGCGACCGCGATGGCCAGCTCGAAGTTGTTGCCGGCCGCGGTGAACGCCAGCGTGGTGGCGCGTTCGTACGGCAGTCGCAGCGCGCGGCCGAGCGCGTAGGAGCCGGCCCACATCAGCGCGAAGTAGATGAGCAGCGGCAGCGCGATCCTGGCGACGTCGAGCGGTTGGCTGGTGATCGCGTCGCCCTGTAGCGCGAACAGGACGACGATGGTGAACAGCAGCCCGTACAGCGCCCACGGCCCGATGCGGGGCAGGAACCTAGTCTCGTACCACTGCCGGCCGCGAGCGCGTTCGCCGAGCCTGCGGGTCAGGTAGCCCGCGACGAGGGGCACGCCGAGGAAGATCAGTACGTTGCGCGCGATGGCCCACGCCGACACGTCCAGCCCGGCGGTGTCCAGGCCGAGCCAGCTGGGCAGCACCTGCAGGTAGAACCAGCCGAGCGCGGCGAACGCGATCACCTGGAACACGCTGTTCAACGCGACGAGCACTGCGGCCGCCTCGCGGTCGCCGCAGGCCAGGTCGTTCCAGATGATGACCATGGCGATGCAGCGCGCCAGCCCGACGACGATCAGCCCGGTGCGGAACGCGGGCAGGTCGGGCAGGAACAGCCAGGCGAGCGCGAACATGATCGCCGGCCCGATCAGCCAGTTCAGTACCAGCGACGGGATCAGCAACCGCCGGTCGCGGGTGACGGTGTGCAGCTGGTCGTAGCGCACCTTCGCCAGCACCGGGTACATCATCACCAGCAGCCCGACCGCGATCGGCAGCGAGACCCCGTCGACGGCGACCGCGTCCAGCGCCGCGTCCAGCCCGGGAATCAACCGGCCGGCACCGAGACCGACCGCCATCGCCGCGAGGATCCACAGCGGCAGCAACCGGTCGAGCGTGGACAGCCGGGCGGCGACCGGAGCTTCGGGTGCGTCCGGTGTCGTTGCGGTATCCGTCATGCCGGCACCGGCTGGTCGAGCCCGAACAGGTCCGCCAGCCGGGCCAGCGCGGTGGGGTCGGCGCGGTAGTAGATCCAGGTGCCGCGCCGCTCGCGGGTGATCAGGCCGGCTTCGCGCATCACCTTCAGGTGGTGCGAGATGGTCGGCGCGGTGACGTCGAACGCGCCGGTGAGCTCGCAGACACACGCTTCGCCGCCCTCGTGGCAGGCGATCATCGAGAGCAGCCGGAGACGTACCGGGTCGGCGATCGCCTTCACCAGCGGCGCCAGCTCCCTGGCGTCCGGCTCACTCAGCGGCTCGCGGGTCAGCCGCACCTCGCAACCTTGATTTGACACACGTCTAAGTTGACAGCTGTCGAGCTATTGCGCAACCGCCCGCACTGGCGTCTCCGGCGCACTCGGCGCACACTGGAAGGTAAGCGGGCCAGGGGAGGTGTCCTTCGGTGACAGCAGAGGCTCGGCTACCCGACATCGTTCCCGTGCTCTCCCGCGGGAAGCACCGGAACCCACGCAAGGGCGCATGCTTCATGGAGTTCGCGTCGTACCTCGCGGGTGAACGGTGGAGCGACCATCCGCGATGTACGCACCCGCTGCTCGCGGCCTTGGCGCGGCACGTCAACGACTACACCACCGACGAGGGGCGCGGCCGGCTGGTCGAGCTGGTGCCTTCGGTCATCGGGCTCACCAGCGACGACCCCCGCCTGGACGTGCGGATCGCGTTGCGCGCGGCGACCACGGGACTCCCGGTCGTCGCGGCGGAACGGCAGGGCGTGCTCGCGGTCGCGGTGCTCGGCGGCAGCCGTGCGCTCGCGCAGCTCGAGGGCCGGCCGGCGGACCAGCTCGACGAGCGCTGCGAGGAGGCGCTCTCGCGGGTGCCGCACGCCACCCGGTGGGCGTACCGGTTCGTGGAGGGCATGCGGCGGTCGCCGAACGCGTTCCGCAGGCACGCGGCGCCGACCGTGGTGCACACGGCGGTGCAGGGCATCGCGTGGGCGTGCATCCCCAACCCGGACGCCATCCTGCGCGAGCTGCTCACCGGCGCCATCGACGACTGCCGGCAGCTGGTCGAGGGTGCGCCGCCGGCCGCGGTGCCGATCGAACCCGCGCGACCCGGTCGGCTGCACCGCCGGCTGAAGCGCGTCGGCTGAGCGGGTTACGCCGCGGTCGCCGCCTGGTAGACGAGGGCGCCTGCGGTGAGGTCCTCCAAGGCCGTGCCGACCGACTTGAAGTACGTGATCTCGTCCGCGTCGGTGCGTCCGCCGTGGACGCCTCTGGTGAGGTCGTACAGCGTCGCCGTGATGCCGGCCTTGGTCAGCGCACCGCTGGCGAGCGGGTCGATGAGGTCGCCGCTTTCTTCGAGCGCGTCCTCGGTGTCGACGAACACCGTCGCCTTCCGGACGGCGTCGTCGTCGGCCTCCCGCAGGTGTGGCGCGAAACTGCCGATCAGGTCGAGGTGACAGCCCGGTTGCAGCCAGTCGCCGTGGATCAGCGGCTCCGCCGACAACGTGGCGCACGAGACGATGTCCGCCGCGCGTACGGCGGCGGCCAGGTCGTCGGCACGTTCGGCGGCGAAGCCCTCCGCGCGTAGCCGGGCGACCGCGGCGTCGGCGTGGTCCTGAGTGCGGTTCCACACCTGCACGCTGTGGATCGGCCGCACTGTACGGTACGCGTGCGGGATCACCTCGGCCACCTTCCCCGCGCCGACGACGAGCAGCCGGCTGGCGTCCGGCTTGGCCAGGTACGAGCCGGCGAGCGCGGACGCGCCCGCGGTCCTGCGCCTGGTCAGCTCGGCGCCGTCGATCGCGGCGAGCTGTTCACCCGTCGTCGCGCTGGAGAGCAGGTACACCGGCTGGATGGCGGGCAGCCCGCGCGCGCCGTTGTGCGGAAAGACGTTGACCAGCTTGACGCCGATGTAGGTGTCCGACCAGGCGGGCATCAGCAGCAACCTGCCGTCCTCGCCGGGTGCGCCGACGGCGTGCTGGTGCCGCAGCGGTGCCTGCGCGCCGCGGGCGAACCCTTCCCGCAACGCAGGCACCAGCTTGTCGAAGGTCAGCAGTTCGGCCACCTGCGCGGCGTCTACGACTCGCACTCGCCTCGTCCTCCTTCTGCCGGCTGGGTTTCGATCTTGACACGGGTGAGTCGGCACAGCGCGGCGAACCCGTCGTCGGTGCCCGGCCAGTGCCTGCGCAACGCCTCCGCACCCGCCCGCCTGACCACCGCGCGGAGGACGAACACCACGACGATCGCGTCGTCCGCGTAACCCAACACGGGGATGAAGTCGGGCACCAGGTCGATCGGCATCGCCAGGTAGGCGAGCAGCCCGACCAACCGCGAGCGCACGCCGCGGGGTAGCTCGCGGTCGGCGGCGAGGTTACGCAGCAGGCGGAGCAGGTCAGGCAAGATCCGTACGGCCTCGCCGAGCAGCGATCCCTTCGGCCGGACGAGCAGCAGTCCGACGACGAGAGCCGCCCAGGTGGCTGCCAACGCCACCAGGATGCCGACCACGATCTCCAACCACACGCTCACAGTCTGTCAAGCAGCAACGCCAGCGGGCGAGAACTCGTTTTCCCACGAATGGCCCGGCAACCTCGTCCGTGAACACGGAGCGCAACGGATTCACACGAGAACGCCGCCTTCCGCCCCTCCGTTGGCCGTCTCGGTTGCCGACGCTGCCGGTAGGTCAGAGCATGTACCTGTTGGTCCTACTGCTCCGGCGGTCCGCCGGCAATGTGGGCCCGTGGGGGGAACCAACCGAGCCGGACACCAGGCCGCCCGAGAGAGGAGAAGGAGAGTGGCACCCCCCACCATGAGCCGCTACTCCCCGCGAGCCGATATCTCAGACAGTCTCATTCCTGCTGAACGCGGTTACGCGTTGCGGCCATGGCATCAGAGTGACGCCAAGCTGGTGTTGGAGGCGTTCGCCCCCGACGACATGGCGAACCAAGGCGGCCAGTGGCCGATGCGCAGCATCGAGGACGCCAACCGCTGGATAGCCGGTTGGACCCACCAGCAGGTGCAGGGCACTGGGTACGCGCTCGCCGTGCAGAGCCCGAACGGCCTCGTCGTCGGCAACGTCGCGGTGGCTTCCGTAGACCGCGAACACGGCACCGGCTTCGTGTCGTACTGGACGACCCCGTCGGCCAGGGGCCGTGGCGTCGCGACGATCGGGTTGCGTGCGCTCGCGCTGTGGGCACACTCGGCACTCGACCTCTTCCGACTGGAGCTCGGTCACCGCGTGAACAACCCGTCCGCGTGCGCCGTCGCGACCCGTGCCGGGTTCAGCGTCGAGGGCATGCAGCGCGGCAAGCTGCGGTACGAGGGCATCAGGTACGACGTGGAGCTGCACGCGAAGCTCGCCACCGATCCCGTGCCAGATCTCTGACCTACTGGGCGGCGCGAACGAAGTGCGGAGCACCGTCATCTGACGGTGCATGACACCTACCTGGCAGCCTGCACCAGTTGCCGCCCGGCGGCGCTCGCTCTGGATCGCCCTCGTGGCGACGTTGGTCGGTATGGCGTTGATCGCCGCCACCGTCGTGGTCGTGTTGGTGCGGCCGTGGCAGGACGTCGCGCGGATCGGTCTCGGCCACCGCGCCGACCGTCCCAGCTACGAGATCGACGCGCGGATCGACCCCCGTACGGGCAACGTGCGCGGCGAGCTGACCGTACGGGTTCCCGCCGACGTCGGTGGCGACAAGCTGCGGTTCCGGGTGGTGCCGAACGCCGAGGGCTACGACGCCGACTTCCGCCTCGGCCGCGTCACCGTCGGCGGCGAGAAGACCAGGCCCCGGTTGGACAAGGCGCTGCTCGTCGTCGCCCGCGGGTCGAGCGGCGGCACGACGGTCACCATGAGCTTCCGCTACCAGGTGATGGAGGGCGAGACGTCGCCGTTGGCGTCGCTGGGCCTGTTGCCGAGCGACCGACCGATGGTCGCCGGGCTGCTCGCCAGGTACGACACGGGGATCTCGCTCGGCCACTGGTACCCGTTCCTCATCGCGGACGGCGCGGCGGCGACACCTGAGCTGGCCGAGGTCGGTGACGTCGGCAGCGCACCGGCGGCGGACGTTCGTGCGTCGATCATCGTGCCGAAGGGCTTCCAGGTGATCAGCGGTGGGGAGACGAAGGACCGCACTGCCGAAGGCAACTCGGTGGTCGTGGACGAGCGAGCGTCCGGCATCAGAGAGCTCTCCCTGGTCGTCAGCGACCGGCTCGAGCGCACCACGCGCGAGGAGGGCGGCGTCGAGGTCAACGTCTGGGCGCCGCGGGACGCGTCCACGCACGCGACCGAGGTGGCGGCCATGACCGCGCGGGGGCTCGGCGTCTTCGAGGAGAACCTCGGCGGCTACCCGTGGCCGTCGCTCGACGTGGTGCAGGCGCCGATGCCGCCAGGCGTCGGCGGCATGGAGTGGCAGGGCATGTTCTGGGTCGGCTCCGAGATCTTCCGCGGCACCATGCCCGGCGTGCCGGAGCAGTTCGCCGAGGTGCTCGGCGAGAACGCCGGCCTGGAGGACGTCAGGGAGTTCACCGTCGTGCACGAGCTTGCGCACCAGTGGTGGCAGGGGATGGTCGGCGTGGACCAGGCCACGCACGAGGTCGTCGACGAACCGCTCGCGCAGTACACGACCTGCCTGTACTTCGCGAAGGTGCGGCCCACCGACTGGAAGACCGTGTGCGACAGGAACGTCAGCATGAACTACAGGTACATGCGGACGATGGGCGAGGACGACGCCGCGGCCGACCGGCCCACGAGCGCGTTCGGCAGCGACAAGCAGTACGCGGGCGTCGTCTACGGCAAGGCCCCGAACTTCTACCGCGCACTGGAGAAGGAGGTCGACAGGTTGGCCGTCGTCGCCGGGCTGCACCGGCTGGTGCAGGAACGGTCGGGCGAGCTGGCTACCCCGGACGACGTGGTCACCGCGCTCCAGCGCGAGGTGCCGACGGAGAAGCGGGCCGAGGTGCGCGCGCTGTGGCGGCACTGGATGGCCGAGCAGCACGGCGACACCGACGTAGGGACGAAGCTGCTCCCGTAGCGGCTCGGAGCTCGCTACGCGCCTGCTTTGTGGTGGCTGCGGAGCATGGCGAGCAGTCCCTTGGGGAGCACCGCGGGGGCGCCGGGCGCGTCCAGCGAGCCGAGGGTCTGCCAGCCGCCGAGGGCGACGACCTGGTCGCCTTCGGTCAGCTCGACCGTGTCGTGCTCGTAGACCTGCCGGTCGGCGAACGCGCCGGCGAAGACGAAGCAGATCTCGTGCTGCCGGTAACCGCCGTGGTCGTAGATGTTCTCCAGTACCCCGAGGGCGCGGATGCCGATGAGCTCGGTGCTCATGTCCCGCTCGACGACCCGGCGTGCCGTGTCGATGGCACGCTCCCCGAACGCGATGGCACCGCCGATGGGACGGTAGTACAGCTCACCGCTGCTCGGGTCCTCGCCCTCGAACAGGAACACCCGGTCCGCGTACGCCGCGACCGCTAGCGCGACCGCTCTGATCGATTCCTTCTGGCGCCGGCCCATGAGTGCAGAGCGTAGTCATCCGTGCGGGCAGCCGAAACACGCCCGGCCGGTTTCCGGCGAACCAGCTGGTCCCTCGCCGGCATCGCACGGGGCATGGTGGAGCGAGCCCGTGTGTTCCCGGTGGTCGGCGTGGCCGGCACCGTGCTGGCCGTCGTCACCCGGGAGTGCGGTCCGCTGGCCGGGACGGCCGCGGCCCTCCTCGTGGTGTGCACCGCCGGCCTGGCCGCAGCGGCGTGCACGCTGCTCGCACGCGAGCTACGGCACGAGCACGGCGGCGCCGGTGACCGCGTCCGCGGCGAGGTCGGCGAGCGCCCGGTCGGCGCGGTCCAGCGGGTACTCGACGGTGCTGACCGTCAGCCGGTGGTCCGCCGCGAACTGCAGGAACGCCGTGCCGTCCGCCCTGGTGCTGGACGTGACGCTGCGCACCTCCCGCTCGTAGAACAGGTGGTCCTGGTAGTTCAGCGGCGGTACGTCGGTGAGGTGGATGCCCGCGATGGCCAGGGTGCCGCCGCGGTCGAGCGCCGCCAGCGCGGTCGGTACCAGGTCGCCGACGGGTGCGAACAGGATCGCCGAGTCGAGCGGCTCCGGCGGCATGTCGGCCGCGTGACCGGCGGAGGCGGCGCCCAGCGAGAGGGCCAGCTCGCGTGCCTGTGCGCTTCGGGTCAACACGTGGACGGTCGCGCCCTGCGCGAGGGCGACCTGGGTGGCCAGGTGCGCGCTGCCGCCGAAGCCGTAGACGCCCAGCCGCCCGCCGGGCGGCAGGTTCGCCCGCTGCAGGGCGCGGTAGCCGATGATGCCGGCGCACAGCAGCGGCGCCAGCTCGGCGTCGGTGTAGCCGGCGGGCAGCGGGTACGCGTACGCGGCGGGCACGAGCGCGTAGTCGGCGTAGCCGCCGTCGGCGTCCCAGCCGGTGTAGCGGGAGTGCGGGCAGAGGTTCTCCGCCCCCCGCGTGCAGTACCCGCACGTGCCGCAGGTGTGCCGCAGCCAGGCGATGCCGACCCGGTCACCGGGGCCGACGTCGCCCGTAATGCCCGCGACGACCTCGCCGACCACCTCGTGCCCGGGTACGACACCAGGCAGGTGGACGGGGAGGTCGCCCTCGGCGACGTGCAGGTCGGTGCGGCAGACGCCGCAGCAACGCACCCGCACGAGCAGCTCGCCAGCACCGGGTTCTGGGACCGGCACGCTGGCCAGGTGCAGCGGCCCGGCACGTACCGGCCCGGGGCGCCGCACCTGCCAGGCGCGCATCGGCTCGGTCCTAGGAGCGGGTGACGCGGATCTTGGACTGGCCGTGCGGGAGCTTCTCCCAGTCGTCCATGAACCTGGCCTTCAGGCCGTGCTTCTCGGCCAGGTTGATCAGCGTCTCGGTGCGGTAGTAGAAGTCCTCCCGGAGCACGTGGTGCTCCTCACCCTCGGTGCGGTCGAAGGTGAAGTCGAAGAGGCCGTCCGGCGCCATGATCCGGCCGACGTGTGCGAAGCACTCGTCGATGATGTTCAGCGGGGAGTGCGAGAAGACGCTGTGGGCGTGCACCACGTCGAAGAAGCCGTCGGGCAGGAAGGTGAACTTCAGGTTGTTCACCAACGTCATGTGCGGGAACTTGTCCGCTACCTGGTAGTCCGCGATGGTCTGCTGCGCGGAGAGCAGGATGTCCGGTGAGATGTCGATGCCGTAGTAGTTGTGCGGTTCGAGGTAGTCGATGAACCGCCAGCCGGCGCGCAGGTTGCCGCAGCCGATCTCGAGCATCCGGTGCTCGGGCTTCAGGCCGTGTTCCTTGAGGTAGTCGAACTGCATCTTGCCGAGCGTGAGCCAGCGTTCCTCGGTGGGCGTGCCCACCGCGCCGCGTGGGTTCTTGTCGGTGTCGGACCGCATCACCGCGCGGTAGTAGCTGACGTGGTCCTTGGCCTTCAGCCGGATGATCTGGTCGCGGCACAGCCGCCGGACGTACCCCGGCACCTTCGTCGGATGGGTCGCCGCGTACCTGACCTTGTAGGCGATTCTCGCCCGGTTCTTCTCGCTCACGATGCCTTCTGTTCGTCGTGCGGTGGGGATCAAGAGGGGGTGCTCACTTCCGATTCCATCACGTGGGACCGGGACGTCTCCGGATGGAGCATTCCACCGCATGGAAAGGGGGTGTGTCACATCGGCCGCCATCCGGCGGGTCCAGCTGCCTAGAGTTGATAACGGAAGGATGACGGGTAAGCCACGGGGGTCGAAAGGTGAGTTGCAGTAGCGGGTCGAGATGGACTAGGGCCCGCCGGAGGTTGGGGCTCGAGCCTAATCCGGTACTTCGAGACAGCGATCGGCTGCAAGCTAAAGCCAGAGTTGTCCTTTTCGTCATTTTCTTGGCCAGTATTGGCCTGGCTGTCGTCGCCGGGCGGGCGGCGTACGGGCAGGAGCTCGCCAGGGCACAGCTCGACGAACGGGCCGGCTACCAGGCGGCGGCCAAGGTCACCTCGACGAAGGTGTCCTCCGCCGACCCACAGTCCGGGACCAGCCAGCGGATGGTGACCATCGCCTGGCGGGACCCCGACGACCAGCGGCACCAGCAGCGGCTGGTGGTGGCCAACCGCAAGCGCGCCGGTTCGACGGTGAACGTCTGGGTCGACGCCGACGGGCACGCGTCGCTGCGCAAGCCGCCGGACAGCCGTACGTTCGCGGCGGGTCTGGGGGCCGGCGTGCTCACCGTGTTCCTCAGTACGTGCACGCTCGCGCTCGCGTACACGGCGCTCCTCCTGGCGCTGTACCGGCGCCGGATGGCCGCCTGGGCCAAGGAGTGGTCCGTGGTCGAGCCGCAGTGGCGGCGCCAGGTGCTCTGAGCTGACGCGGGGTCAGTCCTGCAGGATCGGGGCGACCAGGCACTCGCCGGGGATGCCGAACGCTTCCACGAGTGTCTGCGCGTGCGGGCGCAGGGTGGCGCACAGCTCGTTGACCTGGCGGGTCACCGCCTTCGAGCGCTCCGGCGAGAGCCGGTTGTGCTCCAGGTACCAGCCGCGGTCGTGCTCGATCACCGACAGGGCGTGCAGCGCGCAGACGCTGGTGAGCAGCTCCTTCGCGTCCGGGTCGGTGCAGGCCTCGATGCCCTCGACGAACGCCTCCAGCACCAGCCGGTCGACGTGCACCTCGGCGGCGAGCAGCACGTGGTCCTGGGCCGCGTTGAACACCTCGAAGGCGTCCTCGCCGCCGTCCACGCCGGCCTTGATCCGGCGTGCCAGCCCGGCGACGACGTGCCGTTCCCGCCAGGTGAACAGCTCCAGGTGGTACCTGTGGTCGAGCAGGTCGCGCTCGGTGCGCGGCAGCGCGTCGACCAGCCGCTGGGTCAGCGGCCGCGCGGCGGTCGCCTCCAGCACCGTCTCCACCACCTGGCCGGCCACCGCGCGCACCATGCCGCGGGTGTCCAGCTCGCCGAAGTAGTCGCGGTACCCGGTGAGCAGCCCCTTCGCGACGAGCTGCAGCAGCACCGTGTTGTCGCCCTCGAACGTGGTGAAGACGTCGGTGTCCGCCTTCAGGCTCGGCAGCTGGTTCTCCGACAGGTAGCCGGCGCCGCCGCAGGCCTCCCGGCAGGCCTGGATCGTCCGGGTGGCGTGCCACGTCGCGACGGCCTTGATGCCGGCGGCGTCGGACTCCAGCTCGCGGCGTGCGCGGTCGTCGTCGCCGCCGAAGGTGTGCGCAAGCGAGTCCACCAGCTCCTCGTGCGCGAAGTGCAGGGCGTACGTGGTGGCCAGCGCGGGTAGCAGCTTCCGCTGGTGCTGCCGGTAGTCGAGCAGCAGCGTCTCCTCGCCGTCGGCAGCGGCGAACTGGCGGCGGCGGTCCGCGTACTTCACGACGATGGTCAGCGCCAGCTTGGTCGCGTTCACCCCGCCGCCGGCCACGCTCACCCGGCCCTGCACCAGCGTGCCGAGCATGGTGAAGAACCGCCGCGCCTGGCTCTCGATGGGACTGCTGTACGTGCCATCGGGTGCGACGTCCGCGTACCTGTTCAGCAGTGCGGTGCGCGGCACCCGCACGTGGTCGAACCACAGCCGGCCGTTGTCGACGCCGTTGAGCCCCGCCTTGCGGCCGCAGTCGGCGATCCGTACGCCGGCGCACGGCGAGCCGTCGTCGTTCCTGATCGGCACCAGGAACGCGTGCACGCCGTGCGACTCGCCGCCGGTGTGTAGCTGCGCGAACACCACTGCGGCGTGGCCGTCCTTTGCGGCGTTGCCGATGTACTCCTTGCGCGCCTGCTCGACCGGCGTGTGGATGACGAACTCCTGCCGGTCTGCCTCATATGTCGCGGTCGTCTGCAGCGACTGCACGTCGGAGCCGTGCCCGTACTCGGTCATCGCGAAGCAGCCGGGCAGGTCGAGCGAGAGGATCCGCGGGAGGTACTCCTCGTGGTGGTGCCTGGTGCCGAGCTGGTAGACGGAGCCGCCGAACAGCCCCCACTGCACCCCGGCCTTGACCAGCAGCGACAGGTCGCAGTACGCGAGCATGCCGAAGCACGTGATCCAGCCGCCGACGTCGCCACCCCCGCCGTACATGGTGGGGAAACCCAGCGTCGGGCCCGGTGTCTTCGCCAGCCGGCCGATCAGCTCCGTGACCCGCGCGCGGTGCGTCTCGGTGTCCAGGCCGTACGCCGGCCGGAACGCCGGCGAGACCACCTGCTCCCAGGTCTGTGCGCGGACGTGGGTCCAACGCCTCTCGAGCAGGCCGCGGATCGCCTCGGCGGTGCCTTCGCTGACACTGATCCCCATAACGACCCCCAGTCGATGCTGTCGGTGCGGCAAGGATGACGGTACGGTACGTGTCGTCGGTCGCCTGAGAGGACTGGTGATGACCCCGCCAACCCGTCGCGCCGCGATCATCGGTGGCAACCGGATCCCGTTCGCGAGGGCGAACGGGCCGTACGTGCACGCCTCGAACCAGGACATGCTCACCGCCGCACTCGACGGGCTCGTCGCGCGGTTCGGGTTGCAGGACATGCGGCTCGGTGAGGTGGTCGCGGGGGCGGTGCTGAAGCACAGCAGGGACTTCAACCTCACCAGGGAGTGCGTGCTCGGCAGCCATCTGTCGCCGTGGACCCCGGCGTACGACGTGCAGCAGGCATGCGGTACCGGCCTGGAGGCGGTGGCCCTGGTGGCGAACAAGATCGCCCTCGGCCAGATCGACGCGGGGATCGCCGGTGGGGCCGACACCGCGAGCGACGCGCCGGTCGCGGTGAACGACGAGTTCCGCCGGCTGCTGCTCGACGCCAGCAGGCGCAAGGGCGTCGGTGGCAAGCTGGCGCTGCTCGGCCGGCTGCGGCCGCGGCAGGCGGTGCCTGACACCCCGCGCAACGCCGAACCCCGTACGGGGATGTCGATGGGCGAGCACGCGGCGCTGACCGCGAAGACCTGGGGCATCGGCCGGGAGGAGCAGGACGAGCTCGCCCTCGCCAGCCACAGCAACCTCGCCGCAGCGTACGAGCGCGGCTTCTTCGACGACCTGGTCACGTCGTACCTCGGCGTGCAGCGCGACGCCAACCTGCGGGCGGACACCAGCATGGAGAAGCTGGCGAAGCTGACCCCGGTGTTCGGGAAGGGCGACGACGCGACGATGACGGCCGGCAACTCCACACCGCTGACCGACGGTGCCGCGACGGTGTTGCTCGGCAGCGACGAGTGGGCGGCGAAGAACCGGCTGCCGGTGCTCGCCCACGTGGTGGACGTCGAGACCGCGGCCGTCGACTACGTGCACGGCGCGGAGGGCCTGCTGATGGCGCCGGTCTACGCCGTGCCTCGGCTGCTCGACCGCAACGGCCTGCGGTTGCAGGACTTCGACTTCTACGAGATCCACGAGGCGTTCGCGTCCACCGTCCTGACCACGTTGCGGGCGTGGGAGGACCTGAGCTACGCCAGGGACAAGCTCGGCCGGGAAGGGCCGCTCGGCACCATCGACCGCTCGAAGCTGAACGTGGTCGGCTCCTCGCTCGCGACCGGCCACCCGTTCGCCGCGACCGGCGGCCGGATCGTGGCGACGCTGGCGAAGCTGCTCGCCGAGAAGGGCAGCGGTCGCGGGCTGGTCTCCATCTGCGCCGCCGGCGGCCAGGGCGTGGTCGCGATCGTCGAAGCGGCAGGTGAGGCCGCATGACCGTCGCGGAGCGGCTGGTCGACTCACCGGTCGGCCGCAGTGTCACGAAGGCGCTCGGCATCCCGCCCGCCGTGCCGCTGCGCCGGCAACGGCCGGGGGAGCCGCTGCTCGACGGGCCGGTCCTCGTGCACGCCGCCGGCAGCGGCATCGAGCAGGCGCTGACCGAGATCGGCGTGCCGTACGGCTTCACCGACGACGGCACCACCGAGTACGCCGCGCTGGTCTGCGACGCGACCGCCATGACCGACGTCGCCGGGCTGCGCGAGGTCTACGCGTTCCTGCACGGCACGCTGCGCCGGCTGCGGCCGAGCGGGCGGGTGCTCGTGCTCGGCGTGCCGCCCGAGGACTGCGTCGACCCGCGCTCGGCGGCCGCGCACCGGGCGCTCGACGGCCTCGTCCGGTCGGTGGCCAAGGAGGCGAGGAAGGGCGCGACCGCGAACCTCGTCTACGCGCAGCCGGCTCCCGGCAGCGAGGTCGTGTCCACGCTTCGGTTCTTCCTCTCCGGCAGCTCCGCGTACGTCTCCGGGCAACCGGTACGGGTGCGGAAGGTGCAGGGGCTGCGGCCGGACCAGGTGGAGTACCCGCTGAGCGGGAAGCTGGCCGTGGTCACCGGCGCGGCGCGCGGGCTCGGCGCGGCGATGGCCGCGAAGCTGGCCGCCGACGGCGCCCGGGTGATCTGCCTGGACGTGCCCGCGGCGGGTGAGCAGCTGATCGCGACGGCGAACGACGTACGCGGGCTCGCGCTGCAGCTCGACGTCACGGCGGACCCGGCGCCGGCCAGGTTGGGCCGGTACCTCAGGACGCGGTTCGGCGGTGTCGACATCTTCGTGCACAACGCGGGGATCACCCGCGACAAGCTGCTCGTCAACATGGCCGAGGAGCAGTGGGACGCGGTGCTCGGCGTGAACCTCGCCGCACAGCTGCGGATCAACGAGGAGCTGCTCGCCGCCGACCTGCTGCGCTCTGGCGCCAGGGTCGTCTGTGTCTCCTCGCAGAGCGGCATCGCGGGCAACCGTGGACAGACCAACTACGCGGCGAGCAAGGCCGGTGTGATCGGCATGGTGCAGGCGCTCGCCCCGCGGCTTTCCGCCGTCGGCGGCACGGTGAACGCCGTCGCCCCCGGCTTCATCGAGACCGAGATGAGCGCGCAGATGCCGTTCGCCGTGCGGGAGATAGGGCGGCGCGTCAACAGCCTCGGCCAGGGTGGGCGACCGGTGGACGTCGCGGAGACGGTGGCCTGGTTGGCGCGCTCCGGCAGCGCCGGCGTCAACGGTCAGGTGGTCAGGGTCTGCGGACAGAGCATGTTGGGCGCGTGACGAGATGGGTACAGAAGAACTCGCCACCATACCGGGCCTGCGCAGGCTCTACCTCAAGGGCGCCGCAGGGCTGATCGGCCGGCACGGTGTGCGGCTGCCCGACCGGGAGCTGGTCGTCCGCGAGGTGACGGTCGACCCGGCGCGGCTCGCGGCGTACAACCGGGTCTGCGGCTTCCGGCTGACCGACAGGCTCGCCGGCACGTACCCGCACGTGCTCGCGTTCCCACTGCAGGTCACGCACATGGCCGACCGCGCGTTCCCGTTCCCGCTGCCCGGGCTCGTCCACATCCGCAACAGCATCACCGTGCTGCAGCCGATCGACCTCGCCGCGCCGCTCACCCTGCGGGTGCATGCCGAGCGGATCGCGCCGCATCCCCGCGGCGCCCAGGTCGACCTGGTGTCGCAGGCCTACGTCGACGGCGAGACCGTCTGGCTGGGGCGCAGCACGTACCTCGCGCGCGGCAGGTCGGTGCCACAGCAGGCGGCGACGGAACCGATCACCGAGCCGATGTACCACGCCGAGCGCGAGGTGCCAGAGCAGACCACGGCGGTGTGGCGCCCGCGGCGTGACCTGGGTCGGCGCTACGCCGACGTGTCCGGCGACGTCAACCCGATCCACCTGGGCCGGGTGCGGGCGCGGATGTTCGGGTTCGCGCGGCCGATCGCGCACGGCATGTGGACCAAGGCGCGCTGCCTCGCGGCGTTCGAGGGACGGCTGCCGGACACCTACCTGGTCGAGGTCGAGTTCAAGAAGCCGGTGCCGCTGCCTTCGCCGGTCGAGTTCGCGTCCGAGCCGACCGACAACGGCTGGCTGTTCGGCGTCCGCTCCCGCAGCGGGGCGCCCCATCTGGTCGGCCGGATCGCTGCGCGCTGACCGGCCACAGCGGACGGAGGGTGAGACCTCGGATGACTGGTGACAGCGGTTCGACGGCCGGCACGCTGGTGCCGATGCTGCGCGAGCAGGGCGTGGAAGGGGTCGTGCTCGCCTACGTCGACGTGTCGGGCGTCAACCGGATCAAGACCGTGCCGGTGGCCGCGCTGGAGCGCACGGCCGTCTGGGGCGTCGGCATGTCGCCGGTCTTCGACACGTTCCTGTCCAACGACGTGCCGATCAAGGCCACCTACCTCGGCGGACCGGACGGCGACCTGCGGCTGGTGCCCGACCTCGGGGCGCTCGTCCCGCTGGCCGCGCAACCCGGGTGGGCGTGGGCGCCGGTAGACAGGTACACCCAGGACCACGAGCCGTACGTGGCGTGCTCCCGGCTGTTCGCGCAGCGGATGGTGGAACGGGCGCGGGCGGTCGGTGTGACGTACCGGATGGGCATAGAGATCGAGTGGGCGATCAGCGAAGGCACGGGCGACGAGTTCGTGCCCGCCTGCGTCGGACCGGCGTACAGCATGACCAGGCTGACCGAGCTGAGCGACTACGCCGCCGAGCTGCTGGCCGCGCTGCGGGCGGAGGGCATCGAGGTGCAGCAGCTGCACCCGGAGTACTCCGACGGTCAGTTCGAGGTGTCGGTGGCGGCGGCCGACCCGGTGCGTGCCGCCGACGACAGCGTGCTCGTGCGGCAGACCATCCGCGCCGTCTCGGCACAGCACGGGCTGCGGGTCTCGTTCGCGCCCTCGGTGCTCGTCGGCCACGTCGGCAACGGCGGGCACGTCCACCTCTCCGCCTGGCGCGAAGGCGGCAACCTGCTCGCCGGCGGCGACGGCAGGTACGGCATGACGGCGGCGGGCGAGTCAATGCTCGCCGGGGTGCTCGACGCGCTGCCTGCGCTGCAGGCGATCGGCGCGCCGTCGCCGGCGAGCTACCTGCGGCAGCTGCCGTCGCACTGGGCCGGCGTCTACCGGTGCTGGGGAAGGGAGACCAGGGAGACGGCGATGCGCTTCATCACCGGCTCCGCCGGCGACGAGGGGCGCGCGGCCAACGCCGAGGTCAAGTGCGTCGACCTCGCCGCGAACCCGTACCTGCTCGCCGGGGCGTTGCTCGCGGCCAGCCTCGCCGGGCTCGACGCCGAGGCGACGCTGCCGGAGGAGATGGTCGGCGACCCCGCCTGGCACGACGAGGACGAGCTCGCCTCGCGCGGCGTGCACCGGCTGCCGCGGTCCCTGGACGAGGCGGCGACGGCGTTCGCGAACAGCCAGCTGCTGCGCGACGCACTCGGCGTGCCGCTGTTCGACGCGATCCTGGCCGTCCGCCGCGCCGAGATAGAGCGCTTCGAAGGCGCGGAGCCGCACGAGATCGCCGAGGCCGTTCGCTGGGTGTACTGAGCGGCTACTTGCGGATCAGCGACCACGGCAGGCCGGTGCAGCTGTCGGCCCACGCGGTGCCGATCGGCACGTGTTCGCCGCTGCTCTGCTCCTGGTTCACCAGGCAGCCGACGATGGCCGCCGGCGTGTTCGACGCGATGATCCTGCCGTACGCGTTGACCAGCAGCAGCTGGCTGCCGGCGTCCGACAGCAGCGGCAGCAGCCGCTCCTCCAGGTCGGTGGTCCTGATGTCCGCCGCTGCCACGCCGACGAACCGGTCGCCGACGTGGACCGGGTCGGCGAAGGTGAGGATGTACTCGTCCGTGCCGGCGTAGTCGACGTACGGGCCGACGATCACCCGGCCGCCGGTGGCGCGCGGTGTCTCGAACCACGGTGCCGCGGTGTAGACGTAGCCGTCCACGTGGTTGGGGTCGAGGTCAGGGGTGAGCTGCTGCGGCTGGTCGGAGTCGGCGGACGTGCGCCACCACTCCAGCCACCTGGGCTCGTCGGCGAGCGAGTCCGGCGCGGCGATCACCCCGGTGCCGGCCAGCTTCGGGTGCTCACCGCCGAGGTGCGCGAGCACCGTGGAGCGGATGGTGGCCAGCTCCGTCGTGGTCGGCTTCCGGTTCTCCGCCGAGGCGCGCGCGTGCAGCGCGGCCGCCTGGTCGGCCAGCACCTCGATCCCTGCGAACACCTCGTCGAGCACGCTGTTGGCGTAGCTGCACGCCGTCGTCTCGGCGAGCTCTAGTGCCTCGGCCACGAGTCCTCCGCGCGTCGATGTCGGCAGCCACCGCCTCTGGACACTAGGACACTCCACCTGGTCATCGCTTGGCAAGCTGTAGATGGAACTCGATCAGCCGAGCGATGCCGTGCTCGACGTGCTGCTCGGCGTGGTCGCGGGCTACGGCGCCTTGACCTGCCTCGATGGCGGCGAGGATGGCCTTGTGCTGCTCGACGGCCTCGTCCAGGTGGACGGCCTCGCCGAACGGGATCCACAGCAGCTCGCCGATCTCGCCCTGCAGGTCGATCTCCTGCCGGGTGAGCCGGGTCGACTGCGCGGCGGCGGCGATCTCTATGTGGAACCGTCCGTCGGCGCGTCGCCTCGCCCCGACGGTCTTGGCGCAGGCGAGCGCGTCGACCAGCTCGTGCAGTCGCTCGATGTGGTCGCTGGACGCACGCTCGGCGGCCAGCCGCGCGGCCGTGCCCGCTACCGCGACCTGCTGGTCACCGATCTCGCGCAGCTCGTGCACGCCGGTCTCGCGCAGCAGCGTCCGCAGCCGGGCGACCGACGCGTCCACGGGAGCACGGACGAAGGTGCCGCCGCCGCGGCCGCGGCGGGTTTCCACGAGCCCCTGCTGCCGCAGCGCGGACAGTGCCTCGCGCAACGTCACGGTGGAGACGTTGAAGGCGCTGGCCAGATCGGACTCCTTCGGCAGCTGCTCGCCGTCGGTGATCAGGCCGAGGCCGATGGCCTCGCCGATCCTGCGCGCGACCACGTCGCCTCTGCCGCCATCGGTCAGTGGCGCAAAGATGATGTGCCGTGCCGCGCCCGACGCGTCCGTCACGCTCTCTCACCTTCGCTCTCCCGCCGCATCCGTGCGGTGTTCGCTCGAGCTTATGGCCTCGGTGCATCCCGGGTCCGTTCGACTACGGAGCTTAACTCTTGCCAATTGAACTATGAAGTCATATGTTTTTCGCCAATACCGGCCCGCCCCCGCAGCTACGACACGCGCGACCTAGGCCACGGAGGCAGCCGATGACCCAGACACCACACGAAGACGACGGTCCGGCGGCGGTATCGGCGCAGCCGGGCTCGGGGAACGGCTCGGGGAACGGGCACGCGCCGGTGACGGAGGAGTTCATCGGCGAGTGGCGCAACGCCGCCTACAACTGCTTCTCTTCCGGGCACAAGTTCTGCCGCGAGGTGTGCCCGGTTATGCAGGTGACCCGCAACGAGGCGTGGACGCCGACGGCGTTCCACGCCAACGTGGTGGCGATGGAGGCCGGCGACCTGACCGTCGAGGACGTCGCCGCCGACTACGTGAACTGCACCCAGTGCGGTGCCTGCGAGCTGCGTTGCCCGAACACGCTCTTCACCGGTGACTTCTACCGGTTCCGCACCCGCACGGTCGAGCTGGTGAAGGAGATGCGTGCGCTGGCCGTGGACAACGGCGTGCACCAGCCTGGCTACCAGCGGTGGAACATGCTCACCGACGAGCGCAGCCACGAACCGGTGCTCGGCGAGGTGCCGGTCAGTCAGGAGCGCGTCCGGGACTGGAGCGAGGGTCTGGACATCCCGATCGGCGGCGAGACGATCCTGTTCGTCGACTGCGAGGCGGCGTTCTATCGCACCTCGGTACCGCGGGCGGTGGCGCAGATCCTGCAGCGGGCCGGGTATCCGTTCGGGCTGATGCGCGAGCAGTGGTGCTGCGGCGGCCCGGCGGCGGAGATGGGCTACCGCGAGCAGTCCAAGCGGTTCGCCGAGCACAACCTGGCCGACTGGCGCGCCACCGGTGTGCGCCGGGTGCTCGTGCTCGACCCGCACGACTACATCACGTTCACCGAGGACTATCCGAAGTTCTTCGGCGACGACTACGACATCGAGATCGTCCTGGTGGTCGAGCTGCTCGCGCAGCTGATCGAGGACGGCACGCTGACGCCGAGCGTGCCGGTCGAGAAGACCATCACGTACCACGACCCCTGTCGCCTCAACAAGCGCAAGGGGGTCTGGCAGGAACCCAGGCAGATCCTCCGGTCCATCCCCGGCCTGACGTTCAACGACGTCGACCGCGTGACGCAGTGGTCGTACTGCTCCGGTGGCGGCGCCGGTCTGCCGATCGAGAAGCCGGACCTCACCAGGAAGATCAGCGCGAGCCGGTTGGCGAAGGCGGCCGAGCTCGAGGTGGACACGCTGGTCTCCGCTTGCCCGTGGTCGGAGCGGCCGCTGGCCGAAGCGGGCGAGGCCGAATCGATCGACGTGGTCGACATCCACGAGCTGCTCGCGGAATCGCTCGGCATCGAGGTCGGCGGCTCGCGAGTAGGTGAGGGAGGAGGCGGTCGCGCATGACTATGGCGCCTGAACTGTCCGACCGGGTGATCGGTGAGCTCACCGACGTGCTCGGCGGAGAGCACGTGCTCACGTCGAAGACCGAGCGGTTCAACCGTGCGCGGGTGCCTGCGCCGTTCCCCGTGCACCGGTGGAAGGAGCGGGTGCCCGACCTGGTGGTGCTGCCCGGGTCGACCAAGGAGGTCGCCGAGGCCGTCAAGATCGCGAACCGGCACCGCATCCCGGTCGTACCGCGCGACGGCGGCACCGGGCTGACCGACGGTGCCGTGCCTGAGCGGCAGGGCATGGTGATCGACGTCAAGCGGATGAACGACATCAAGGACGTCGACCCGGTCAACCGCACCTGCCGGGTCGGCGCCGGCATCAACATGCTGAAGCTGAACGAGGTGATCGGCCCGCAGTACGGGTTGATCTACCCGGACGACCCTGCGTCGTACCCGTGCTCGCTCGTCGGCGGCCGGATCGGCACCAGCGGGTGGTCGCTGATCGGCTCCAGGTACGGGCACTCGCGCGACCTGGTGCTCAACTTCGACTTCGTGCTGCCGACAGGCAAGGTGATCAGGGTCGGTGACGGCGGCGGGCCGAAGGTGTCGAAGAGCTCCACCGGGTACCAGCTGAAGCATCTCTTCATGGGGCACCAGGGCACGCTGGGTATCGCCACCGAGGCGACGCTGAAGCTCTACCCCAAGCCCCGGAGGCGGAGTTCTCGCCGTTCTGGGCGTTCCCCGACTACGACAGCGCGTACACGTGCCTGCAGCGGCTGGCGCACGCAGGTGTCGCGACGTTCGCCGGTGCGGTGCTTTTCGACGAGTGGAAGGTCGACTACCTGCGCCGCGACGACGAGGCGTACATCCCGCAGCCGGCGGACGTGCGTGCGCTCGTCTGCGCAGTCGCGTACGGCAACGAGGACGAGGTGCGTGCGGGCGGTAAGCGGTTCATGCGCATCGCGCGCGACGCCGGCGCGAAGTACCTCGGCGACGAGATCTCGCACGGTGACTGGGCGGCCAGGCACGACCGCTACGCGACGCCGCTGCACGGCCGCACCCGCTCCGGGCAGGTGGCGCCGATGAGCTGGCACTGCGAGGACGCGGCCATCAACTACACGAAGCTGCCGCAGGTGCGGCTGGAGTGGCACGGCATCATCGAGCGGCTGCGCGAGCGGTACGACATCTTCGACGACTGGGGCATGTTCTGCTACACCAGCGCGGACACCGGCGTCGACTACCTGACGGAGATCGACGTCGGGATCTGGGAGCAGAACCTCGACGACGAGGCGTGGGCCGCCTGGGTGCAGGCCAAGAAGGACATCGCGGAGGTCACCGTGCGGCACGGCGGTTCGATCAGCGCCTGCCACGGCGCATGCCGTGCCGGCGAGGTCGACCTGGTGCCGGTGGAGCTGGGCGGCGGCTTCGACGTGATGCTCGACGTCAAGAAGGCCGTCGACCCGAACAACATCATGAACCCGGGCAAGTACCTGCTCGACCGGGCGTACGAGACGGGGAGGTCAGGCGATGAGTGAGCCGAGCGGTTACCGGTACGGCGAGCAGCACACGCCGCCGCCGGCCAAGCAGATCACCGACGTCGCCATCGAGCGGTTCGAGCACATCTTCGAGGTCGACCCGAAGCTGATGACGGTGAACGTCGCGCAGCAGCTGTTCCCCAACTGGGACACGTTGCGCATCGCCGCGAGCCGTACGGACCACCTGGAGTGGATGCACAGGCACTGGGCAGACGAGGTGCTCTCGGGTCAAGAGCTGCTGGACGAGATCGAGCGCGAGGAACCGCGCTAGCGCGGGACGGTCGAAGAGAAGCGAGGAGGCCGTGCCGGTGAACCCTGTCACGCCGCAGCAGTCAGCCCAGTCTGCCGACAGCGATGCCGCGCAGCTGGCCGCGCTCGGGTACACCTCGGAGTTCCGCAGGGAGATGAGCCCGTGGGCGAACTTCTCGCTCGGGTTCACCTACCTGTCGCCGGTCGTCGGCGTGTACACGCTGTTCGCGACGTCGCTCGCGGTCGGCGGGCCCGCCGATGATCTGGAGCCTGCTGATCGTCGGCGTGGGGCAGCTGCTGGTCGCTCTCGTCTTCGGCGAGGTGGTTTCGCAGTTCCCCGTCGCCGGCGGGGTGTACCCCTGGTCGCTGCGGCTGTGGGGACGCAAGTGGGCGTGGTTGACCGGCTGGGTCTACGCGATCGCGTTGCTCGTCACGATCGCCAGCGTGGTGTACGGGGCGGGGCCGTACCTGGCCGCACTACTCGGTTTCGAGGCGTCGATCAACGCCACCATCGGCTGCGCGCTCGTGATGATCCTTATCGCGACGGCCATCAACCTGGGCGGCACGAAGGTGCTCAGCATCGCCGCCATCATCGGGTTCAGCACGGAGATCATCGGCGCGCTGGCCGCGGCGCCTGGCTGTTGATCACCGAGCGGCACCACAACCTGGGCGCGCTGTTCGACAGCTTCGGCGCCGCAGGCGAGGGCTCGTACCTCGGTGCGTTCCTCGCCGCCGGGCTGATCGGCATCTTCCAGTACTATGGCTTCGAGGCGTGCGGTGACGTCGCCGAGGAGGTGAAGAACCCCGGCCGGCGGATCCCGAAGGCGATGCGGATGACCATCTACGTCGGTGGCGCCGCCGCGACGTTCGTCTGCCTCGCGCTGATCCTCGCGGTGCCGGACTTCCAGGCCGTCTACTCCGGTGCGAACCCCGACCCGGTCTCCGGTGTGCTGAGTGCGGCCTTCGGCACCTGGGGTGCGCGGGTGGTGCTGTTCATCGTGCTGGTCTCGTTCGTCTCCTGCGCGCTCAGCCTGCAGGCGGCCGCGAGCCGGCTGCTGTACTCGTACGGCAGGGACAAGATGCTGCCGGGCGCCGCGCTGCTGGCCAGGTTCTCGCACTCGCGCGGGGTGCCCCCGTACGCGCTGCTCGTGGGCGCCGTGGTGCCGGCGGTCGTGGTGCTGCTGTCCAGGTTCTCCACCGAGGCGATCACGAAGATCGTGTCGTTCGCCGTGCTCGGCATCTACCTCGGCTTCCAGATGGTGGTGCTCGCCGCGTTGCGTGCCCGGCTGACCGGCTGGCGGCCGGCCGGCCAGTTCACCCTCGGGCGCTGGGGCATGCTCGTCAACGTGCTTGCGCTCGCGTACGGCGTCGCGGCGATCGTGAACATGGTGTGGCCGCGCACACCCGACGCCCCCTGGTACGACAACTACCTCACGCTGCTCTCCGGAGTCGTGGTGGTGGGGCCGGTCTCGTGATACTCGTGGCGCTACGGCCGTACAAGAACAGCACAGCGGTCGCCGGTACGGAACAGGAGCAGAGATGACGCAGCGAACCGTACGGAACTTCGTCGGCGGCAAGCAGGAGGACGCGGGCAGCGGGCAGACCGCGCCGCTGATCGACCCCGTGACCGGCTCGGCCTACGGGACCGCGCCCGTGTCCGGTGCCGACGACGTGCAACACGCGCTCAGCGTCGCGGAGCGCGCGTTCGAGAAGTGGCGCGACAGCACACCAGCCGAGCGTCAGCTGGCGCTCTCCAGGCTCGCCGACGCGGTCGAGTCGCGCCAGGACGAGTTCCTCGCGCTCGAGTGCGAGAACACGGGCAAGCCGCTGGAGCTCACCAGGCAGGAAGAACTGCCGATGTTCCTCGACCAGCTGCGCTTCTTCGCCGGCGCGGCCCGGGTGCTCGAGGGACGCGCGTCGGCGGAGTACATGAGTGGCCTGACGTCGTGGATACGCAGGGAGCCCGTCGGCGTGTGCGCTCAGGTGACGCCGTGGAACTACCCGGCCCTGATGGCGCTGTGGAAGTTCGCGCCCGCGCTCGCCGCAGGCAACACGGTGGTGCTCAAGCCGTCCGACACCACGCCGGTCAGCACGGCGTGGCTCGCCGAGGTGGCCGCGGAGTTCCTGCCCGAGGGTGTGTTCAACGTGGTCTGCGGTGACCGCGCGACTGGCGCCGAGCTGGTGTCCAACAAGATCCCCGCGATGGTGTCGATCACCGGCAGCGTGCGCGCCGGCAAGGAGGTCGCGCTCGCCGCGGCCAATGACCTCAAGCGCGTACACCTCGAGCTGGGCGGCAAGGCACCGGTGATCGTCTTCGACGACGCAGACGTGGCCGCGGCGGCGGAGGGAATCGCCGCGGCCGCCTACTTCAACGCCGGGCAGGACTGCACGGCGGCCAGCCGGGTGCTTGCCGGTCCGCGGGTGCACGACGACTTCGTCGCGGCACTGCAGGAGCAGGCGGCCGGCACCACGACGGGTGCGGTGGACGGCGCCGACTACGGGCCGCTGAACAACGCCGACCAGCTCGCCAGGGTGAGTGGTTTCGTGGACCGGCTGCCCGACCACGCGGACCTGCGGACCGGCGGCTCCCAGGTCGGTGACAAGGGGTACTTCTACGCCCCCACGGTGGTCGCCAACCTGCAGCAGGACGACGAGGCCGTGCAGAACGAGATCTTCGGTCCGGTCGTCAGCGTGCAGAAGTTCAGCGACGAGGACGAGGCACTGCGCTGGGCCAACGGCGTGGAGTACGGCCTCGCGTCGAGCGTCTGGACGAAGGACCACGGTAAGGCGATGCGGATGGCCAAGCGGCTCGACTTCGGCTGCGTCTGGATCAACACGCACATCCCGCTCGTCGCGGAGATGCCGCACGGCGGCTTCAAGCACTCCGGTTATGGCAAGGACCTGTCGATGTACGGCTTGGAGGACTACACGAGGGTGAAGCACGTGATGTCCAGTTTGGAGTAACGATACCCACACCGAACGCGCCGAGGTGAAGAGATGAAGTTCAGCTATGTGATGCTGCCTGACTATCCGCTCGACGAGACGATCGAGTCGATCAAGCTGGCCGATCGGCTCGGCTACTACGGCTGCTACGCGGCCGACGAGACATGGCACAAGGATCTGTGGCTGCTCTTCGCCGCGGCTGCGGACAAGACGTCGAACATCCGCTTCGGGCCGAGCCTGTCCGCCGTCACCCTGCGCGAGCCGTCGCTCATCGCGCAGGCGACGGCGACGCTCGATGAGCTCACCGGTGGCAGGGCGGAGTGCGTGCTTGGCTCGGGCAACTTCGGGCTGCTCGCGCAGTACGGCATCAACTGGGTGAAGAGCAAACCGTTGACCCGGATGAAGGAGGCGCACCACGCCGTACGGACGCTCCTCGACGAGGGCGCCATCACCAGCGAGGGCCAGTTCTACTCGTACCAGGGGTTGTTCACCTTCGCCCGTCCCGTGCAGGAGCGGGTGCCGGTGAAGCTGGGCGCCATGCGGGGCCCGAAGTCGTTCCAGGCGGCCGGTGAGCTCTCCGACGGCGTGCACCACGCGCTTAGCTACACCAGGCGCGCGTACGACTACATGGTGGAGAATGTGCGGATCGGTGCGGAGCGTGCCGGCAAGGACGCCGACTCGCTCGACCTCGGCGCCTGGGTCGTCTTCGCGACCGGCCCGGACTCCGAGGCCGCGAAGAACGCGGCGCGCGCCATGGTCGGCCTGTACGCCTCGGCGATGCCGAAGGAGCAGCTGGAACGCAACGACGTCGACCCGGCGGAGCTGACCGACATCATCGCCGCGGTGGGCGCCGGCCGGGTGGACCAGGCGTACGAGCTGACGTCGCCCGACCTCGCCGACCGGCTGTCCATCGCGGGCACGCCGGAGGAGTGCGTCGCGAAGATCAACTCGCAGATCAGCGGCACCGGGGTGAACCACATGATCCTCGCGATCACCGACGTCGCCCTGGTGAAGACGTTCTCCGGCATGGAGCTGCCCGGCGTGGCCACGATGAGCGAGCAGCTCCAGCTCGTCCACGACGAGGTGATGCCCGCGGTGAAGTAGCCGCCGCCAGGTGAGTCGGTCAGCTTGACGCCGCATGTCGGCGTGTGGTGTTCTTCCAAGGTCCGTCGACGGCAGTGGAGGAAGTCGGTGCGAATCCGACGCGGTCCCGCCACTGTCACCGGGGAGCGACCTTCGTGGTGGTCACTGCCGCGCATGCGGTGGGAAGGCCGAAGGGAGCGGCGATCCGGGAGCCAGGAACTCCGGCCGTCGAGCACTTCGTACGGGGCGTGGATACCCCGGGGAAGGTGATCGCGCATGGCGTTACGTGTTCCGCGGGTGTCGCCCGCATCTCCCACTGTTGAGCTGCCGCTGATCTCGCCTCGGTGAGGCTGTCCGAGCGCGCGCTCGGGCTGCTGCTCGGATCCGTCCTCGACCTGGCGTTCGCCGACCCACGTCGTGCGCATCCGGTTGCGGCCTTCGGCCGCCTTGCAGCGGCCGCGGAACGCCGGTGCTGGGCGGACTCACGTGGCAGGGGTGCGCTGTACACGGCGGCACTGGTCGGTGGCGCGACGGCGCTCGGCTGTGCGCTGCAGCGGGTGAGCCGGCAGCCGGCCGTACGGGTGGCGACCGTCGCGGTCAGCACGTGGGCGGTACTCGGCGGCACCACGCTGGCGCGCGAGGGCACGGCCATGGCCGGCCTGCTGCGCGACGACCGGGTCCCCGAGGCACGGGGCAGGCTCGGTCACCTGTGCGGCCGCGATGCCGACACCCTCGACCGCGCCGAGCTGACCCGCGCGACCGTCGAGTCGGTGGCGGAGAACACCGCGGACGCGGTCGTCGCACCGCTGTGCTGGGGTGCGGTCGCAGGCGTGCCCGGCCTGCTCGCGTACCGGGCCGTCAACACGCTGGACGCCATGGTCGGCCACCGCAGCCCGCGGTACCTGCGGTTCGGCTGGGCCGCAGCGCGCCTCGACGACCTCGCCAACCTCGTGCCGGCCCGGCTGACTGCACTGCTGGTTGCCGCGCTCGCGCCGTTGGTCGGCGGCAGCGCGGCCACCGCGTGGCAGGTGGCCCGCAGCGACGGCGGCGACCACCCGAGCCCGAACGCCGGCCGGGTGGAGGCCGCGTTCGCCGGTGCGCTGGGGCTGCGGCTCGGCGGCGCGAACGTCTACGCCGGGCAGCGCGAACGCCGCGGCACGCTGGGTAACGGGAACACACCGGAGGTCGACGACATCGCCCGCGCCGTACGGCTCTCGCTGCTGCTGTGGGCCGTGGCGCTTGCCGTCACTGCCGTGGCGTGCGGGGGTGGTCGGCGGTGAGCGGGCTGCTGGTCGCGGGGACGACGTCGGACGCCGGCAAGAGCGTGGTCACCGGCGGGATCTGCCGATGGTTGGCCAGGCGCGGCATAAAGATCGCGCCGTTCAAGGCGCAGAACATGTCGCTGAACTCGTACGTCACTCGCGACGGCGCGGAGATCGGCCGGGCGCAGGCGATGCAGGCGGCCGCGGCCGGCGTGGAGCCCGAGGGCGCGATGAACCCGGTGCTGCTGAAGCCGGGCGGCGAACGCACCCAGGTGATGCTGCTCGACCAGCCGGTGGCCGAGGTGGACGCGCTGTCGTACCGCGATCTCAAGCCGCGGCTGCAGCAGACGGTCAACGACTGCCTGGCCGATCTGCGCGCCCGCTTCGACGCGGTGATCTGCGAGGGCGCGGGTAGCCCGGCGGAGATCAACCTGCGTGACCGCGACATCGCGAACATGGGGCTGGCCCGTGCTGCCGACCTGCCGGTGCTCGTCGTCGGCGACATCGACAGGGGCGGCGTGTTCGCCGGCATGTACGGCACGCTCGCGTTGCTCGACGCCGCCGACCAGCGGCTGATCGCCGGGTTCGTGGTGAACAAGTTCCGCGGCGACGATCGGCTGCTCGCGCCTGGCCTGGACATGTTGCGTGACCACACCGGCCGCCAGGTGTTCGGCGTACTGCCGTGGCTGCACGGTCTCTGGCTGGACGCCGAGGACTCCCTCGACCTCGCCGCAGGGCGCAACGCCGAGCCCACGCCACCGGCCGGTGACGACGTGCTCAGAGTGGCCGTCGTACGGTTCCCGCGGATCAGCAACTTCACCGACGTGGACGCGCTGGCCGCCGAGCCCGGTGTGGTGGTCAGGTTCGTCACGTCGCCGGCGGAGCTGCACGACGCCGACCTGGTGGTGCTGCCTGGCACCCGCGCGACGGTCGGTGACCTCGGCTGGCTGCGTGAGCGTGGCATCGCCGACGTGCTTGCCGAGCGCGCCGCCGCCGGGCGCCCGATCCTCGGCATCTGCGGTGGCTACCAGATGCTCGCCCGCGAGATCCACGACGACGTGGAGAGCCGCGCCGGCAAGGTAGCGGGGCTCGGCCTGCTGCCTGCCAGCGTGCGGTTCCTGCCGGGGAAGACCCTCGGCCGGCCGACCGGTTCGGCGTTCGGTGAACCGGTCGAGGGCTACGAGATCCACCACGGTGTGGTGGACGTCGAGGCCGGCGACCCGTTCCTCGGCGGGTGCGCGGTCGGTGCCGTACGTGGCACGACGTGGCACGGCGTGCTCGAGTGCGACGGGTTCCGCCGTGCGTTGCTGCGTACCGTCGCCGCGGAGTCCGGGCGCAGGTTCGTGCTCGCGGGTGAGGTGTCGTTCGCCGAGGTACGGCAACGCCGGCTGGACGGGCTCGGCGACTTGGTCGCCGAGCACCTGGATACCGACGCCTTGCTCCGGTTGCTCGACGCGGGTGTGCCGAAGGATTTGCCGTTGCTACCACCGGGGGCGCCATGACAGCCGACGTACCACAGCCGATCGTGTTGCTCTCCGCCGCGGACACCGACCTGCTCGCTGCGAAGTCGAGCGGCGCGCCGTGGCGGTTGGCCAACCCCGCACGCACGGAGGCGGCGGACGTGCCGGCACTCGTCGACGGCGCGTACTGCGTCGTCGTGCGGTTGCTCGGGGGCAAGCGCAGTTGGGAACAGGGACTCAAGGCGGTGCTCGACGCGGGGGTTCCCGTCGTCGTGCTCAGCGGTGAGCCGACGCCGGACGCCGAGCTGATGGCGCTGTCGACCGTGCCGGGCGGCGTGGCGACACAGGCGCTCGAGTACCTGCGCGAGGGCGGGCCGGACAACCTGGCGGAGCTGGCCAACTTCCTCTCCGACACCATCAGGCTCACCGGCGAAGGCTTCGAGCCGCCGAAATCTTTGCCCAGCAGCGGAATCCACGGCACGCGCGAACACCGCGACGACCGGCCGACGGTCGGCATCGTCTTCTACCGCGCGCACGCGGTGTCGGGCAACACCGGGTTCGTCGACGTGCTGGCGGACGCCGTGGAGGCGGCGGGTGCCAACGCCCTGTCGGTGTTCTGCGGCTCGCTGCGTTCTGCGGACGCCGAGGTCTACGAGCTGCTCGGCGGTCTCGACGCCTTGGTGGTGACCGTGCTCGCCGCCGGTGGCGCCGTGGCATCCGACGCAACGGCAGGCGGCGACGAGGACGGCTGGGACGTAGGCGCGCTCGCCGCTCTCGACGTCCCCGTCGTCCAGGGGTTGTGCCTCACCTCGCCGTGGCAGACCTGGCACGACTCGGACGCCGCGCTTACGCCGATGGACGCGGCGATGCAGGTGGCCATCCCCGAGTTCGACGGCCGCCTGGTCACCGTGCCGTTCTCGTTCAAGGAGACCAGCGACGACGACGTACCGGTGTACGTCGCCGATCCCGAGCGCGCCGCCCGGGTTGCGGGTATCGCCGTACGGCACGCGCGGCTGCGGCGGTCGCCTAACCCGCACAAGCGGCTCGCGCTCGTGCTCTCCTCGTACCCCACCAAGCACGCCAGGGTCGGTAACGCGGTTGGCCTGGACACCCCCGCGTCGGCCGTCGTGGTGCTGCAGGCCTTGCAGGAGGCCGGATACGACGTCGGCGACGGGTTCTCCGACGACGGCGACGAGCTCGTACACCGGCTGATCGCCGCGGGTGGGCACGACGTCGAGTGGCTGACCGAGGAACAGCTCACCGTCGCACCGTTCCGGGTTCCGCTCGCGGACTACCGGGAGTGGTTCGGGTCGCTGCCCGAGGCGTTGCGCGAGAACGTGCGCGAGCACTGGGGCGAACCGCCAGGCGGGTTGTACGTCGACGGCGACGAGATCGTGCTCGCCGCGCTGCAGTTCGGCAACGTGGTGCTGATGATCCAGCCACCGCGCGGCTTCGGCGAGAACCCGGTGGCCATCTACCACGATCCCGACCTGCCACCCAGCCACCACTACCTCGCCGCGTACCGCTGGCTCGACACCGAGTTCGGCGCCGACGCGGTTGTCCATCTGGGCAAGCACGGCACGCTGGAGTGGTTGCCGGGCAAGGGGCTCGGGCTGTCCGCAGAGTGCGCTCCCGACGCGGTGCTCGGTGACGTGCCGCTGGTGTACCCGTTCATCGTCAACGACCCAGGCGAGGGCACGCAGGCCAAGCGGCGCGCGCACGCGACCGTCGTCGACCACATGATCCCGCCGATGGCGCGCGCGGACACGTACGGGGACCTGGCGAAGCTGGAGCAGCTGCTCGACGAGTACGCCACCGTGCAGGCGCTGGATCCGGCGAAGCTGCCGACCGTGCGGGCGCAGGTGTGGTCGCTCGTGCAGGCGGCACAGCTGCACCACGACCTGCACCAGGACGAGATGCCCGCCGAGGACGAGTTCGACGACTTCGTCATGCACATCGACGGGTACCTCTGCGAGGTCAAGGACGTACAGATCCGCGACGGCCTGCACGTGCTCGGCAACGCGCCCGCAGGCGAACAGCTGGTCGACACGGTGCTCGCAGTGCTACGCGCGAATCAGGTGTGGGGCGGGCGGCAGGCGTTGCCAGGACTGCGATCCGCGATCGCCGCTGCGTTCGACCTCGACGAGCGCACGTTGCTCGCTGCCCCGGGCGAGCGGGTCGAGGCACCGCAGGCGCTGGGCGAGCTGGCCGCGGGTGGCAGTGGTGCGGACGTGGTGGACGTGCTCGAGACGCTGGCCAAGCAGCTGGTCGTGGGGATGGACACCAGCGGTTGGGACGTCACGAAGGCGCCCTCGGTGACCGTCGAGGTGCTCGGCCGCGAAGTCCCGGATGTGGTGCGGGTGCTGGAGTTCGCGGCCACCGAGGTCGTACCGCGGTTGGCGCGTACGACCGACGAGGTCGGCAACCTGCTGCATGCACTCGACGGTGGCTACGTGCCCGCGGGCCCGTCAGGCTCGCCCACCCGCGGCCTGGTGAACGTGCTGCCGACCGGCCGCAACTTCTACTCCGTCGACCCGAAGGGCATCCCGTCGCGCAATGCCTGGGACGTCGGTGTGGCGCTGGCCGACTCGCTGATCGCGCGGCACCAAGAGGACACGGGGGAGTACCCGCGCTCGGTGGGGCTAACCGTCTGGGGCACGTCGGCCATGCGCACCCAGGGCGACGACATCGCGGAGGTGCTCGCGCTGCTCGGCGTGCAACCGACGTGGGACGACGCGTCCAGGCGGGTCACGGGGTTCGAGGTGACGCCGCTGGCCGAGCTCGGCCGGCCGCGCATCGACGTGACCATCCGCATCTCCGGGTTCTTCCGCGACGCCTTCCCGCACGTGGTGGCCATGCTCGACGACGCCGTACGTACGGTCGCCGAGCTCGACGAGTCGCCGGACGACAACTACGTGCGCGCGCACGTGGTCGAGGACGAGCGGGCACACGGCGACCGGCGCCGCGCCACCGCACGCATCTTCGGTTCCAAGCCTGGCGCGTACGGCGCGGGCCTGCTGCCGTTGATGGATGCACGCAACTGGCGCACCGACGCCGACCTCGCCGAGGTGTACGCGGTGTGGGGCGGCTACGCGTACGGTCGTGGCCTGGACGGACGCGAGGCGCGTGCGGACATGGAGAGCGCGTTCCGCCGGATCTCCGTCGCCGCGAAGAACCAGGACACCCGCGAGCACGACATCGTCGACTCCGACGACTACTTCCAGTTCCACGGCGGCATGGTAGCGATGGTGCGGCAGCTCACCGGCAGCTCGCCGGCCGCGTACGTCGGTGACTCCGCGGTGCCCGACCAGGTGCGCACGCGCACGCTCGCCGAGGAGACCAAGCGGGTGTTCCGCGCGCGGGTGGTGAACCCGCGGTGGATGCAGGCAATGCAGCGGCACGGCTACAAGGGCGCGTTCGAGATGGCCGCCACCGTCGACTACCTGTTCGGTTACGACGCGACCGCGGGCGTCGTCGACGACTGGATGTACGAGCAGCTCGCCGCGTCGTACGTCTTCGACGAGCAGGTGCGCGAGTTCATGCAGCGGTCGAACCCGTGGGCGCTGCGCGGCATCGCGGAACGGTTGCTCGAGGCCGCCGACCGCGGCCTGTGGGCGCAGCCGGACCCGGACACCGTGCAGCAGCTGCAGGACACCTACCTAGAGCTCGAAGGCGACCTGGAAGGAGACGGATGAGCTACCCGTTCACGGCGGTCGTCGGGATGGACGACGCGCGGTTGGCGCTTGTGTTGAACGCGGTGTCGCCGGCCATCGGCGGGGTGCTCGTCCGCGGCGAGAAGGGCACCGCGAAGTCGACCATGGTGCGCGCGCTGACCGCGTTGCTGCCCAACGTGCCGGTGGTGCAGGACTGCCGGTTCTCCTGCGATCCCGCGACGCCCGACCCGCAGTGCGTGGACGGACCGCACAACGGGTCGAGCGCGACCACCAGGTCCGCGCGGCTGGTGGAGCTGCCGGTCGGGGTGAGCGAGGACCGCGTGGTCGGTTCGCTCGACGTGGAACGCGCGCTCACCGAGGGCGTGCAGACGTACCAACCGGGTCTGCTCGCCGCCGCGCACCGGGGCGTGCTGTACGTCGACGAGGTCAACCTGCTGCACGACCACGTGGTGGACCTGCTGCTCGACGCCGCCGCGCTCGGCACGTCGTACGTCGAGCGCGAGGGCGTGTCGGTACGCCATGCCGCGCGCTTCCTGCTCGTCGGCACGATGAACCCGGAGGAGGGCGAGCTGCGCCCGCAGCTGCTCGACCGGTTCGGCCTCACCGTCGACGTCGCCGCCCCTCGCGACGCGGAGCTGCGCAGCGAGGTGGTCAGGCGCAGGCTCGCGCACGACGCCGCCCCCGGCAGCTACACCGACAAGTGGGCGGACGCCGAAGCCGCGCTCGCCGCGGACATCGCGACGGCCCGCCGGCGGTTGCCCGACGTGGCCTTGCCGGACGCGGCGCTGCGGCAGATCGCGTCGGTGTGCGCGTCGTTCGACGTCGACGGGCTGCGCGCCGACCTGGTTACCGCGCGTGCCGCGCTCGCACACGCGGCCTGGCAGGGCCGTACCGAGGTCACCGCCGAGGACGTACGGGTGGCCGCCCGGTTGGCGTTGCCGCACCGGCGCAGGCGCAACCCGTTCGACGCCCCGCAGCTGGACGAGGAGCAGCTCGACCAGGCACTCGACGAGGCACAGCAGACACCCGAGGACAACGATCCTGACGGCCCGGACGACGACGGCCCCGGTGATGGTGCGCCGGCACCGGACGACGGCGGCACGACGACGAGCAGCGACGAGACGAGTTCGGCGCAGGGCAATGGGCATGCGCCTGCCGGGACCTCGACGGCCGCGCCTGGCGCCACGTTCGCGGCGCGCCGGCTCGAGGTGCCAGGCGTCGGGACCGGCGCGGCCGGGCGCCGGTCGCGGGCGCGTACCGACTCAGGCCGGGTGACCGGCGCGGCGGTGCCGCGGGCCACGGTGACCAGGTTGCACGTGCCCGCCACGGTGGCCGCGGCGGCGCCGCACCAGCACGCGCGCGGGCGGAGCGGCACCGGCCTGGTGTTGCGGCGCGGCGACCTGCGCGAGGCGCGGCACGAGGGCCGCGAGAGCAACCTCGTGTTGTTCGCCGTGGACGCCAGCGGTTCGATGGCGGCGCGGGCACGGATGGGCGCTGTGAAGGGCGCGGTGCTCTCGCTGCTGCTCGACGCGTACCAGCGCCGCGACAAGGTCGGCCTGGTGACGTTCCGCGGCAATGCGGCGGAGGTTGCGTTGCCGCCGACGTCGTCGGTCGACACGGCGGCGACGCGGCTGACCGACCTGCCCACAGGTGGCCGTACCCCGTTGGCTGCCGGGTTGCTGCGTGCCGCCGACGTGTTGCGGGTGGAGCGGCTGCGCGACCCGTCGCGGCGTGCACTGCTCGTCGTCGTCACCGACGGCCGCGCCACCGGCGGCGAGCAACCGCTGCGCGACGCATACGCCGCCGCCGACTGGCTCGCGGCGACCGGCGTCGCGAGCGTGGTCGTCGACTGCGAGAACGGTCCGGTGCGGCTCGGCCTCGCCGCGAAGCTCGCGGATGCGTTGCGCGGCAACGTGTTGCGCCTCGACGAGCTGGCGGCCGACGCGTTGTCGGCTTCGGTGCGAACGATCAGGGAGGCGGCGTAGATGCCACAGGGTAAGCCGGCGGTGGTGCCCGACGACGGGCTCACCACGAAACAGCGCAGGCACCGGCCGCTGCTTGTCGTGCACACCGGTGCGATGAAGGGCAAGTCGACCGCGGCGTTCGGTCTGGCGTTGCGCGCGTGGAACCAGGGCTGGCCGATCGCCGTGTTCCAGTTCGTGAAGAGCGCCAGGTGGAAGGTCGGCGAGGAGGCCGCGCTGCGCGCGCTCGGTGGCGTGCACGAGCAGACCGGCGAGGGCGCGCCAGTCACTTGGCACAAGATGGGCGAGGGCTGGTCGTGGATCAGGCACCGCCGCGGCGAGGAGGACCACGCCGCCGACGCACGCGAGGGCTGGGCGCAGGTCAAGCGCGACCTCGCCGACGAGGCGTACAGGTTCTACGTGCTCGACGAGTTCACCTACCCGATGAAGTGGGGCTGGGTGGACGTCGACGACGTGGTCGAGACGCTGCGCTCGCGGCCGGGCACGCAGCACGTGGTGGTAACCGGCAGGGACGCCGACCAACGCCTGGTCGACGCCGCCGACCTGGTCGTCGAGATGACCAAGGTGAAGCACCCGATGGACGTCGGCCAGAAAGGCCAGCGGGGCATCGAATGGTGAACACTGCCGACGTGCCGCGGATCGTCGTTGCCGCGCCCGCATCCGGGCACGGCAAGACGACCGTCGCCACCGGGTTGCTCGCCGCGCTGCGGGCACGTGGGTTGGCGGTGTCCGGGCACAAGGTCGGGCCGGACTACATCGACCCCGGCTACCACGCGCTCGCCAGCGGCCGTCCGGGCCGCAACCTCGACCCGGTGCTGTGCGGTGAGGAGCTGATCGCGCCGCTGTTCCTGCACGGCGCCACCGGCGCCGGCGTCGCGGTGATCGAGGGCGTGATGGGGCTCTTCGACGGGCAGGGCACCACCTCGCACGGCTCCGCCGCACACGTCGCGCGACTGCTGGACGCTCCGGTAGTACTCGTCGTCGACGTCGCGGCGCAGGCTCGTTCGGTCGCTGCCGTCGTGGCCGGGTTCGCGTCGTACGACCCGCGGATACGGGTGGGCGGCGTCGTGCTGAACCGGGTGGCGTCGCCGCGGCACGAGGAGATCGTGCGCACAGCGCTCGCCGACCTCGGGGTGCGCGTGCTCGGCGCGATCCGTACGACCGACGCGGTGACCACGCCGTCGCGGCACCTCGGTCTGGTACCCGCCGCCGAGCGCGCGGACGAGGCCGTGACGCTGGTCGAACGGCTCGGCGCAGTGGTCGCCGACGCCGTCGACCTCGACGCCGTGCTCACGGTCGCGCGCACGGCAGGCACGCTTACCGCACAACCATGGTCGCCGCCCGAGGTGCGGGTAGCCGACCGTCCCACGGTCGCGATCGCCGGCGGTGCGGCGTTCACGTTCTCCTACGCCGAGACGGCCGAGCTGCTCACCGCGGCGGGCGCCGACGTGGTGTCGTTCGATCCGTTGCACGACAAGGAGTTGCCGGAACGCACAGCAGCGCTGGTGATCGGCGGCGGCTTCCCCGAGATGTACGCCGACGACCTCTCCGCCAACGAACCGCTACGCACGGCGGTCGCCGAGCTGGCCGCTACCGGGGCGCCGGTCGCCGCCGAGTGCGCCGGCCTGCTGTACCTGGCCGAGGAGCTGGACGGCAAGCCGATGTGCGGTGTGCTCGACGCGACCGCGCGGATGACGGAGAAGCTCAGCCTCGGCTACGGCGAGGCGACCGCCGCGACCGGCTCCGTGCTCGCCGACGCCGGCACGACCGTACGTGCGCACGAGTTCCACCGCACCGCGATCGAGCCGGCGCACAGCGTCCCGCCGGCGTGGAGGTTCGGCGGCCGCCAGGAGGGCTTCGTGCGCGGCAACGTACACGCGTCGTACCTGCACCTGCACTGGGCCGGCATCCCCGCGGTGGCGGAGCGAGTGGTGCGCGCCGCCGCGGCGTACCAGGAGGCGGTGGCGTGATGCGGCAGCTGATCGGTGTGGGTGTGGGCCCTGGTGACCCGGAGCTGGTGACGGTGAAGGCCGTGCGGGTGCTGCGCGACGCCGACCTGGTGTTGGTGCCGGTGCTCGCCGACGACGAGCCGGGCCGGGCGGAAGCGACCGTGCAGGCGCACGTGGGGCACGACCGGGTGCGCCGGGTGGTGTTCGCGCTGAACGAGCGCACCGACTCCGCGCGCCGTGAGGCGGCATGGGACGCCGCCGCCGACACCGTGGTCGCCGCGTTCGGCGACGGCGCGGAGACCGTGGCGTTCGCGACCATCGGCGACCCGAACGTCTACTCCACCTTCACCTACCTCGCGCAGACCGTACGCGCCCGGTTGCCCGAGGTGGCCACGCCGACCATTCCAGGCGTCACGGCCATGCAGGACCTCGCGGCGCGCAGCGGCACCGTGTTGAGTGAAGGCAGCGAGACGCTCGCGCTGTTCCCGATGACCGCAGGTGTCGAGAGGTTCCAGGCCGCGCTGGCCGCGTTCGACACGGTCGTCGCGTACAAGGGCGGCCGACAGCTGCCGCGGATGCTCGAAGCCGTCGAACGCGCCGGCCGGCTCGACACCGCTGTGTATGGCGCGAGCCTCGGGCTGACCGACGAGGACGTCAGGCCGGCGGCCGAGATGACCGGCCCTGCCCCGTACCTGTCCACCGTGTTGGTTCCCGGGCGCCGCTCGGGCCGAGGAGGCAGGCTGTGAGCGCGAAGGTGTGGTTCGTCGGGGCCGGGCCGGGTGCGGCCGACCTGTTGACGTTGCGTGCGGCGCGGGTCATCGCCGAGGCCGACATCGTGGTGTGGGCCGCCAGCCTCGTACACGCCGACGTGCTCGAGCACGCGAAGGCGGACGCGGAGATCATCGACTCCGCCGGGCTCCCGCTCGAGGACGTACGCAACCTCTACGTCCGGGCGAAGACCGACGGTCTCGTCGTCGCGCGCATCCACTCCGGCGACCCGGCGCTGTGGGGTGCGGTGCAGGAGCAGCGTGAGACCTGCGACGAGCTCGGCATCGAGCACGAGACCATCCCCGGCGTCAGCGCGTTCTCCGCCGTGGCGGCGATCGTCGACCGGGAGCTGACCGTGCCCGAGGTCGCGCAGTCGGTGGTGCTGACCAGGCTCGGCGGCGGCAAGACACCGATGCCGCCGCGCGAGGAGGTGCGCGAGTTCGCCAGGCACGGCACCACCATGGCGGTGTTCCTCGGCGCCGCGCGGTCCGGGCAGCTGCGGCAGGAGCTGCTCGACGGCGGCTACCCGCCGGACACCCCTGTGGTCATCGCGTACCAGGCGACCTGGCCGGAGGAGCTGATCGTCCAATGTACGGTCGACTCGCTCGAACGCACGGTCAAGGAGCACAAGCTCTGGAAGCACACGCTGTTCCTCGTCGGCCGTGCGCTGGACGCGACCGGCACCAGGTCGCACCTCTACCACCCCGGCCACTTCCACGGCTACCGCAAGGCCGACCGCGCCGCCCGCCGTGCCCTGCGGGAGAGCAAGACGCCATGACCGAACCGCCAGAGCCCGAGCTGCGCGAGCCCGACCTGCCGCGTACGGCGAAGGTGAAGAAGCGCGCCCTGCGCACCGGCTGGACGACCGGCACGTGTGCGTCGGCGGCGGCGAAGGCGGCGACCACCGCGCTGCGCGACCAGTGCGCGCAGCAGGAGGTGGAGGTCGCGATCCCCGTCGGGCAGCGGGTGCGTTTCGACGTACATTCCTGCGAGTACGACCACCGCCGCGCGACGGCCGTCGTGGTGAAGGACGCCGGCGACGACCCGGACGTCACGCACGGCGCGCATCTGACGGCGACGGTTTCGTGGCGCGACGAGCCGGGCGTAGGGCTCGACGGCGGTGAAGGTGTCGGCATCGTCACCAAACCAGGTCTGGGCATCCCCGTCGGCGAGCCGTCCATCACCGGGCCGCCGCGGGAGATGATCACGAAGGCCGTCGGCGAGGTCGTCGACCTCGGCCGGCGCGGGGCGCGGGTGGTCATCTCTGTGCCGGACGGCGAGCGGATGGCGCGCAAGACCACCAACCGGCGGCTCGGCATCCTCGGCGGCATCTCCATCCTCGGCACCACGGGGATCGTGCGGCCGTTCTCCACGGCGTCGTGGCGGGCGAGCGTCGAGCAGGCGGTCTCCGTGCTCGCGGGACAGGGCGAGCGCACGGTGGTGCTGTGTACCGGCGGGCGCACAGAGCGCGGCGCGATGCAGCTGCTGCCCGAGTTGGCCGAGGTGTGCTTCGTCGAGGTCGGCGACTTCACCGGCGCCGCGCTACGGCGCGCCTGCTCCGTCGGCGTGGAGCGGGTGGTGTTCGTCGGCATGGCGGGCAAGCTGGCCAAGCTCTCCGCCGGCGTGCTGATGACGCACTACACCAGGTCGAAGGTCGACGTCGGCCAGCTCGCCGCGCTCACCGAGGCCGCCGGTGCGGACGCCTCGACGGTGGCGGACGTCGCGACAGCGAACACCGGCAGGCACGCGTACGAGATCTGGGAGCGCGACGGCGTGCTACGCCAGGTGGGCGACCTGATCTGCGCCCGGGTGTGCTCGGTGCTGGAACGCGCCGGCCAGGGCCAGTACGACGCCGACGTAGCGATGGTCGACTTCACCGGTGCCACCGTCGTCGCCGCTACCCGCCCGGAGTGGGTGAACGCCGCATGATCACCGTCATCGGGCTGGACGGCTCCGCACTGTCCGCCGCCGTCACGGACGCGCTCGCCACAGCGACGCTCGTCGTCGGCGGGCGCCGGCACCTGGACGCGGTGGACGTTCCGTCCGCCGCGCGTACCGTCGTGCTCGGCAACGTCGGGGACGCGCTCGACGAGCTCGGCAAGCACGACGGAGACGCAGTGGTGCTCGCGTCCGGCGACCCCGGGTTCTTCGGCATCGTCCGCGCGATGCACGAGCGCGGCCTCACGTATGTCGTGCACCCGGCGGTGTCGTCGGTGGCGCAGGCGTTCGCCCGTGCCGGCGTCTCGTGGGACGACGCAGTCGTGGTGAGCGCGCACGGACGCGACCTGCGGCCGGCGGTCAACACCTGCCGCGCGCACCACAAGGTCGCCGTGCTCACCACGCCAGGCGCTGGCCCGGCCGAGCTCGCCGCGGCGCTGGATGACAGGCCGCGGCAGCTGGTGGTCGCCGAGTTGCTCGGCACGGCCGGCGAGACCGTGACGCCGTGCACGCGGGCCGAGGCCGCCGCCCGTGGCTGGCGCGACCCGAACGTCGTGCTGGTGCTCGACCCCGCGCTCGACGCCACCTCGGCCGGGTGGTCGTGGCCACGCGTCGCCGTACCCGACGGTTGGGCGCTGCCCGAGGACGACTTCGAGCACCGCGACGCGATGGTCACCAAGGCCGAGGTGCGTGCGCTCGCGTTGGCCAAGCTCGCACCGCGGCCCGGCACGTTGGTGTGGGACGTCGGCGCGGGCAGCGGGTCGGTCGCGGTGGAATGTGCGCGGTTCGGTGCGGCCGTCGTGGCGCTCGAACGCGACGCCGAGCAATGCGCACGCATAGAGGCGAACGCCGCAGCGCACGGGGTGCGCGTCGACGTGGTTCGTGCAGAGGCGCCAGCTGCCCTGGACGCATTGCCGGAACCGGACGCCGTCTTCGTCGGCGGTGGTGGTACCGCGGTCGTCGCGGCGGTCGCGGCGCGACGACCGACCACCGTGGTGGTGGCACTGGCCGCGCTCGAACGCGTCGGGCCGGCCGCGGACGCGTTGACCACGGCCGGCTACCGGGTGGCGGCCACGCAGCTGCAGGCGTCTCGGCTTGCAGCACTGCCCGATGGCGCGCACCGACTGGCCGCCACGAACCCTGTCGTCGTGGTGTGGGGTGAACGCCGATGACCATCGCACTGATCGCCGCTACCGCGGCTGGGCGGTCGGCCGCGCACCGGCTAGCGCAGGCGTGGCCGGAGGAGACCCGGGTCTACGACGAGAGGGCGAAGACCGCGGTCGAGCAGGCGTGGCGCGACTGTGATGCGCTGGTGTGTTTCCTCGCCGTCGGCGCGACAGTACGTCTCGTCGCGCCGCTGCTCGCCGACAAGCACACAGACCCCGCCGTGGTGTGCGTGGACGAAAGCGCACAGCACGCCGTCGCACTGCTCGGCGGGCACGGCGCAGGCGCCAACGAGCTCGCCACCCGCGTCGCCGATGTGCTCGGTGCCACGCCGGTGATCACCACGGCCACCGACGCCGCCACCGTGCCAGGACTCGACATGCTCGGCTGGCCGGTCGAAGGTGCGACAGCGGCAGTGGGCAGGGCGATGCTCGACGGCGAGCCGGTGCGGCTGGAGTGCGACGCCACGTGGCCGCTGCCCGCCTTCCCGCCGAACGTCAGCGTCGGCGGGCGGTTGCCGGACGACGGCACACACCGCGTCGTCATCACGGACACCGACATCGCCGCCGACGACGGCCACACGGTCGTGCTGCGGCCGCCGTCGCTCGTCGTCGGTGTCGGTGCCAGCAAGGGTGCACCCGCCGACGAGGTGGCCGACCTTGTACAGCGGGCGCTGCGCGAGTCCGGGCTCTCGCCGTCGTCGGTGTGTGCGCTCGCCACGGTGGATGCCAAGCGCGACGAGCCCGGCGTCGTCGCGACGGCCGAGAGGTATGGCTGGGCGCTGCACACCTATCCGGCCGAACGGCTGGCGACGGTGGAGGTGCCGAACCCCAGCGACGCCGCGCAACGCGCGGTCGGCACGCCGAGTGTCGCGGAGGCGAGCGCGCTGGTCGGTGCGGCGGAACTCGTGGTGCAGAAGCGGAAGTCCGCCATGGCCACCGTCGCCATCGCGCGGGTGCGGCCGCGGGGTCGGCTCGCCGTCGTCGGCATCGGTCCAGGCGCCAGGGATCTGCTGCCGCAGAAGGCAACCGACGAACTGCGCCGCGCGTCCGTGGTCGTCGGGCTCGACCAGTACATCGACCAGGTGCGCGACCTGCTCAGGCCAGGCACGAGCATCCGTGCCACCGGGCTCGGCGACGAGGAGGCCCGCGCGCGGTCCGCCGTGGACGCGGCCGCGGCCGGGAACGCGGTGGCACTACTGGGATCCGGCGACGCCGGCGTGTACGCGATGGCCAGCCCGGCGCTCGACCTCGCCGGCGACGACATCGACGTGACCGCCGTGCCAGGCATCACGGCCAACCTCGCGGCCTCGGCCTTGCTCGGCGCACCGCTCGGGCACGACCACGCGGTGGTGTCGCTGTCCGACCTCAACACGCCCTGGGCCGCCATCGAACGCCGGGTGCAAGCCGCAGCAGAGGCCGACTACGTGGTGACGTTCTACAACCCGCGTAGCGCCGGTAGGCACTGGCAGCTGGGCAAGGCGGTCGGCCTGCTCGCCGAGCACCGGCCGCCGCACACGCCGGTAGGCGTCGTACGGCACGCGACCCGTGCCGAGGAGCACGTCGAGCTCACCACCCTCGCCGACTTCGACGAGACGACGGTCGACATGGCGTGCCTGGTGATCGTCGGCAGCACGAACAGCCGTATCCGCAGCGGCCGGATGGTGACACCGCGGGGATACCGATGGTCGCGGTAGCCACCATCGGCGCGTGCCAGGGCTGCGGTGCGTGCCTGCTCACCTGTCCTGAGCATGCGATCCGGCCCAGCGACGGCGTGCTCGTCGTGCTCGACGACTGCTGCACCGGATGCGGGGAGTGCGTGGAGATCTGCCCCGTCGACGCGATCAGCCTTACCAGTGAAGGAGTCTCGCCATGAATGTCCGCTCCGACGTGGTCGCCTCCGGTCGCTGGACGAGAGCGGAGCGGCTGCGGTTGTCCGGCATGATCGGCGTGATCGCCGGCATCCACGTGGTCGGCTGGTCGATGTACCTGTACTACGCGAACAACCTCGCGGCGGCCACGTCGTTCGCGGGCGCGGGCACGCTGGCGTACGCACTGGGCATGCGGCACGCGTTCGACGCCGACCACATCGCGGCCATCGACGACACCACGCGGTTGATGCTGCAGCGCGGCCGGCGGCCGGTGGGGGTCGGCTTCTTCTTCGCCATGGGCCACTCGTCGGTGGTGTTCGTGCTGTCGTTGATCGTCGCGATCGCGGCCGGCGCGGCCACGGCCGCGAAGGTGGACGCGTTCCGCACCTACGGCAGCGTGGTGGCGGCGGCAGTGGCGGCCACCTTTCTGCTGCTGGTGGCCGCGCTCAACGCGCTCGTGCTCGTCGGGGTGGGGAAGCTGTGGCGGCAGCTGACCCGCGGCGAGCTGGACGAGAAGGACCTCGAGCTGCAGCTGCTCAACCGCGGGCTGATGAACCGGATGCTCGGCGGCCGGGCACGCAGCCTGATCCGGTCGTCGTGGCACATGTTCCCCGTCGGCTTGCTCTTCGGGCTCGGCCTGGAGACCGCATCCGAGGTGACGTTGCTGACGCTGTCGGCGAGCGCGGCGACCGCGGGCACGTTGCCGATGCTCGCCGTGCTCACGCTCCCGTTGCTGTTCGCCGCCGGGATGAGTGCGCTGGACACGGCGGACAGCTTGCTGATGACCCGCGCGTACTCGTGGGCGTTCCGGAGCCCGGCGCGCAAGCTCTACTACAACCTCGCGACCACCGGCATGACCGTGGTCGTCGCCTGCTTCGTCGGCACCGTGTACCTGGCCGGGCTGGTCGTCGGCGGCACGGGGATCGGCGGCCCGCTCGCGGCGTACGCGGCCATCGGCGACCACTTCGAGCTGCTCGGCTACATCATCGTCGGGCTGTTCCTCACCGCCTGGCTCGGTGCGGCGCTCGCCTGGCGGGTCGGCGGGTTCGACCGGAAGTACGGGGCAGCCCGATGACGCGGGTGGTCAGCGCGATCGAACGCGAGTCGTACGAGATCCTGCGCTCGCGCGTGGACACCGGTCACCTCGCGCCGCTGCAGCGGGCAGTGGTCGAACGCGTGGTGCACGCGAGCGCCGACGTCGACTACGTCGCCGACCTGGTGTGCGAGGAGGATGCGCTCGCCGGCGGCCTTGCCGCCTTGCACGCGGGCGCACCTGTGGTCGCCGACGCGGAGATGATCGCCGCCGGCATCACCACGCGCGAGGTCGTCTGCCGCATCCGCGACCCGCGCGTCCCGGCGCTGGCACAGGCGCAGGGCTCCACCCGCTCGGCCGCGGCGATCCGGCTCGCGTACGAGGAGGTCGGCGCCGGCGCGGTGTGGGTGGTCGGCAACGCGCCGACGGCGTTGACGGCGATCCTCGAGCTCGACGTGGCACCGGCGCTTGTCGTCGGGCTGCCCGTCGGGTTCGTCGGCGCGGTGGAGTCGAAGCACGACCTACGGGCGAGCGGTCTGCCCGCGGTGAGCAACCGAAGCGAGAAGGGCGGGTCGGCGGTCGCCGCCGCGGCCGTGAACGCCCTGCTCTACCTGGAGGGGGAGAAGGGATGACCGAGATGCTGCCGCTGCTGATCGTCGGGCATGGCACGAAGAGCGAGAAGGGGGTGCGCGAGTTCCACGCGTTCATCGACCGCGTGCGCACCCGGGTGGCCGACCGGGTGCCTGTGGTGGAGGGCGGCTTCATCGAGCTCGCCCCGCCGCCGGTGACCGACGCGGTCGGGAAGGTCGTCGCCACCGGGCACCACGACGTGGCGACGGTGCCGTTGGTGCTGACGGCCGCCGGGCACGGCAAGGGCGACATCCCCGGCGCGATGGCCCGCGAGCAGGTACGGCACCCGGGCCTGAGGTACCGCTACGGCCGGCCGCTCGGGCCGCACCCGGTGCTGCAGGACGTCGTCGCGGCACGTATCGACGACGCGCTCGACGGTGCCGACCGCGCGGACACGTACGTGGTGCTCGTCGGCCGCGGCTCCACCGACCCGGACGCCAACGCCGAGGTCGCGAAGGTCGCCAGGCTGCTGTGGGAGGGGCGCGGTTACGCGGGCGTGGAGCCGTCGTTCATCTCGCTGGCCGAGCCGTCTGTGCCCGCGGCGTTGGACAAGGTGCGCAAGCTCGGTGCGTCGCGGGTGGTGGTGGCGCCGTACTTCCTCTTCCCCGGAGTGCTGCCCGACCGCATCGTCGCCCAGTCACAGGAGTTCGCGGCAGCGGACCAGGCGATGGAGGTGCGGGTGGCCGACCTCATCGGCGACTGCGACGAGCTCGCCGACCTGGTGCTCGAACGCTACGACGAGGCGGTCGGCGGTGACATCAGGATGAACTGCGACACCTGTGTCTACCGCATCGCCCTGCCCGGCTTCGCGGACAAGGTGGGCGCACCGCAGCTGCCGCACCACCACCCGGACGACCCCGCGCACTCGCACGGCCACGGACACGGGCACCATCATGTCGGTTGACGTGGACCTGCGCCACCACGGCGACGCGGAGCTCGACACCGGTCTCGTCGACCTCGCCGTCAACGTGCGCAGGCAGCAGCCGCCGGCCTGGTTGCGCGCGGAGCTCGCCGCCAGCCTGGACGGGCTCGCCAGTTACCCGCGGTCGGCCGTCGCCCGTGAGGTGGTGGCGGCGCGGCACCGGCGGCCTGCGGAGCAGGTGCTGTTGACCGCGGGCGCGGCCGAGGCGTTCACGTTGATCGCCCGTGCACTGCAGCCGCGGCACGCGGTGGTCGTGCATCCGCAGTTCACCGAGCCCGAAGCCGCACTGCGCGCGGCCGGGCACGACGTGCACCGGCAGCTGCTCGACGCCGCCGACGGGTTCGTGCTGCGGCCGGCCGACGTACCGGACGGTGCCGACCTGGTGGTGGTCGGCAACCCGACCAACCCGACGTCGGTGCTGCATCCGGCGGACGAACTGCGGGCGCTCGCCCGGCCGGGTCGGGTGCTTGTCGTGGACGAGGCGTTCCTCGACGCCATACCGGGCGAGCCGGAGAGCCTCGCCGCCGCGACCGACGTGCCCGGGCTGCTCGTCGTACGCAGTCTCACGAAGACCTGGGGGTTGGCCGGGCTGCGGGTGGGTTACCTGCTCGGCGCCGTCGACCTGGTGACGCGGTTGGCCGAGGTGCAGCCGCCGTGGTCGGTGTCGACGCCGGCACTTGTCGCGGCGCAGGCGTGCACGACGACTGCCGCCGTCGCGGAGGCGGACGCGACCGCACGGGTCGCCGTGACGCACCGGGAGTACCTGCTCGACCTGCTGCGCGACGTGCCCGGCGTCGAGGTGGTCGGAGTGCCGCGTGCGCCGTTCGTGCTGTTGCGGGTGCGCGACGGCCTGGGCGTGCGGGAGGCCTTGCGGCAGCGGGGTTTCGCCGTACGTCGTGGGGACACGTTCCCTGGCCTCGGCCCGGACTGGTTGCGCATCGCCGTAAGGGAGCCTGGGGTGACCGAGTCGTTCGTCCAGACCCTGTCGGAGGTGCTCCGGTGACGCTGGACCGGACGATTGCGGCGATCGCCGCCCCTGACCCGGCCGTCGAGGCGGAGGCGTGGCAGCGGCACGGCCAGCTGACCAAACCGCGGGGGTCGCTCGGTGCGCTGGAGGACGTGGGCGTGCGGCTCGCGGTGCTCGCCGGCGAGTGCCCGCCGCCGTTGCCAGAACCGGCGGCCATCGCGGTGTTCGCCGGCGACCACGGCGTACACGCCGAAGGCGTCACCGCGTGGCCGCAGGAGGTGACCGCGCAGATGGTGGCGAACTTCCTTGCCGGCGGCGCCGTCGTCAACGTGGCTGCCGCACAGTGCGGTGCCTCGGTGAGCGTCGTCGACGTCGGGGTGGCCACCGAGCTGCCGGACGCGCCGGACCTGTTGCGCCGCAACGTACGCCGGGGCACGGGGAACATCGCCGTCGAGCCTGCGATGACGCGCGCCGAGGCCGTACGGGCGGTCGAGGTGGGCATCGAGACCGCGCGCGAGCTGGTGGCCGCCGGCAACCGGTGCCTGCTGGCCGGCGACATGGGCATCGCGAACACCACGCCGTCCGCCGCGTTGGTCGCGGCCTGCACCGGCGTGCCCGTGCAGCAGGTGACCGGGCACGGTGCGGGCGTGGACGAGGCGGCCTGGGCGCGCAAGGTCGCGGTGGTGGAGCGGTCGCTGGCGACACACCGGCCGGATCCCGACGACCCGGTCGGCGTGCTGGCCGCGGTCGGCGGGCTTGAGCACGCGGCGATCGCCGGGTTCCTGCTCGGGGCGGCCGCACACCGGGTGCCAGCGGTGCTCGACGGCGTCACCGTCGTCGCCGCGGCGCTGGTGTCGCACGCGCTCGCGCCCGACGTCGTGCACGCGCTCATCGCCGGGCACGTCTCGGTCGAGCCGGGTGCGCGGCACGCGCTGGCCGCGCTCGACCTGCGGCCGCTGCTCGACCTCGACCTGCGGCTCGGCGAGGGCTCCGGCGCGGTGCTCGCGCTGCCGCTGGTGCAGTCCGCGGCCGGTGTGCTGCGCGACGTGGCGACGTTCGACAGCGCCGGTGTCCTTGACAAGAGGTGAGGCGGATGGACGACGAGTTGCTCTACCCGGTGTCGCTGCGGATACGTGGCCGGCTCGCCGTCGTGGTCGGCGGCGGTACGGTCGCGATGCGGAAGGTGGGCGGCCTGCGCGCCGCCGGTGCGGACGTTCGTGTGGTCGCGCCCGACCTGACCCCCGCACTGGCCGACCTCGCCGACCGCGGCGTGATCACCGTTGCGCGCAAGGCGTTCGAGCCGGTCGACCTGGACGGCGCCTGGTTCGCGTTCGCGTGCACCGACCGGCCTGAGGTGAACGCGACCGTGGCTGCTGCTGCGGAGGACCGCCGGCTGTGGTGCGTACGCGCCGACGACGGCGTCGCGTCGGCCGCGTGGACACCTGCGGTGGGCCGCGCCGACGGCGTCACGGTCGCCGTGAACGCGCAGCGCGAGCCGCGGCGTTCGGCGGCGTTGCGCGACCGGTTCGTCGAGCTCGTGCACGAGTCCGTGAGCGAGAGCCGTGACAACGAGCCGGGCGGGGTGGCCATCGTCGGTGGCGGGCCTGGTGACCCCGGCCTGCTGACCGTGCGGGGCAAGGAGTTGCTGCGGGCGGCGGACGTCGTCATCACCGACAGGCTCGCCCCGCACGACGTGCTCGACGAGCTGCCGTCCGGGGTCGAGGTGATCGACGCGGCGAAGGTGCCGCGTGCGGCAGGGATGCGGCAGGAACGCATAAACGAGGCGCTCGTCGAGCACGCCAGGGCGGGCCGCCGGGTCGTGCGGCTGAAGGGCGGCGACCCGTTCGTCTTCGGCCGTGGCCTCGAGGAGGTCATCGCCTGCGCGAACGCCGATGTGCCGGTCGAGGTGGTACCCGGCGTGACGAGCGCGGTCGCGGCGGCCGCGTCGGCCGGGGTGCCGGTCACCCATCGTGGCGTGACACAAGGGTTCACGGTCGTGTCCGGCCATGTGCCGCCTGACGATCCGCGTAGCCAGGTCGACTGGGCCGCACTTGCGAAGTGCGGCACCACCCTGGTGCTGCTGATGGCCGTGGAGAACCTCGCGGCGATCGTCGACTCGTTGCGTGCCGCCGGGATGCCCGCGGACACCCCGGCTGCATGCGTCGTGGAGGGCTGCACACCGCGGCAGCGGGTGGTGACGGCGCCGCTCGGCGAGTTCGTGGCCGCCGCCGACGCCGCGGAGATCGCCAACCCTGCGGTGGTGGTGATCGGCGATGTGGCTGGGTTCGCCTCGACCACGGGCCAGGAACGCACCTCCGCCGACCGCGTGCTGGTGCTCGGTGGTGCGCGGTCGGGGAAGTCGGCGACGGCAGAGCGGTTGCTCGCCGGGCGCGAGCAGGTGGCGTACGTAGCCACCGGGCCGGCGCCCGCACCGGACGACGCCGAGTGGGCGGAGCGGGTGCGGCTACACCAGGAGCGCCGGCCGTCCGGCTGGACGACGGTCGAGACGCTCGACCTGGTGTCGTTGCTGGACGCCGTCGACGAGCCGCCGCTGCTCGTCGACGGCCTGGCTACCTGGCTCACCGCGGTGCTGGACGAGTGCGGTGCCTGGCGACGCGACCCGGACGCCGACCGTGCCGTGGAGGAACGCGTCGACGCGCTGGTCGCCGCCTGGCGCAAGACGACCAGGCACGTGGTGGCGGTCAGCGACGAGGCGGGCTCCGGGGTCGTGCCTGGCACCTACGCCGGGCGCCGGTTCCGCGACGAGCTCGGCCGGCTGAACGCGCGGATCGCGGCGGAGTGCCAGCAGGTGTGGCTGTGCACGGCAGGTGTGCCCCGCAGGCTGCGATGAGTCCGTTGCGTACGGCGCTGAGCCTGTTCACCGTGCTGCCGGTGGCCGGGCCGGTGGAGGTGCGCCGCGTCGATGCGAAGCGGGCGGTGTTGTGCCTGCCGGTCGTCGGGGTGCTGCTCGCTGCCGGGAGCGCAGCCGTGCTCGTGGGCGTACGGGTCGCCGTGGACGGCACTCCAGGTCGGTTGCTCGCCGGCCTGCTCGCCGTCGGGTTGCTCGCCGTGGCCACAGGCGCGCTGCACCTGGACGGGCTGGCCGACACCGCCGACGGCCTCGGCAGCCGGCGGCCGGCGAGCGACGCGTTGGCGATCATGCGACGTTCCGACATCGGGCCGATGGGCGTGGTGGCGCTGGGCTTCGCCCTTGCGTGTCAGGTGGTGGCGCTCGCCGCGGTGCCGATCTGGTGGGCGGCGGCCGCGCTGTGCGCGTCTGCGGTGGCAGCGCGGGTCGGCGTGGTGCTGGCGACGGGTGCGCCGGGTGCGCGGACGGACGGCTTCGGCGCGTTGGTCACCGGTGCAGTGCCGCGCGTGGTGCGGTACGCGTACGCGGTGGCCGTGGTGGCGTTGGCGGCGCTGCCCGGCATCTTCGGTGCGGTCGCGCTCGGCTGGCGGCTGGCCGTCGCCGCTTCGGCCGGGCTGCTGGCCGGTGCGCTGCTGCGCGCGTACGCGGTGCGGCGGCTGGGCGGCGTCACCGGCGATGTCTACGGCGCTGTGGTGGAGACGGTGAGTACGACCACCCTCGTCACCCTTGCCTTGCTGAGCTGAGCGGGCCAGCCTGGTGGCATGCAGCGGGTGCCGGTCGGGTCGAGCGTGCTTGCCAGTGTCGGCCACGCCCGCGGCGTGCTCGAGGTGGAGTTCCGCAGCGGCGCGGTGTACCGGTACGTCGGCGTGCCCGAGCACGTCTACGTCCACCTGCTGAACGCGGACTCCCAGGGCATCTACTTCAACGACCACATCAGGGACACCTACGACTGGGAGCGCGTCGCCTGACCCGCCGGGTCAGCCGAGGGCCGTCAAGGCGACGATGACGACGGCCAGCGTGGCGTCGAGTACCAGGCAGAACTCGGCCAGCGAAGGGCTCACCACCCGGCTGGTACGGAAGTGGTAAAGGTCCCAGGCCGCGTGGCCGAGCAGGCCGAGCGCCACCAGGTAGGCGCCGAGCGGTGGGTGCAGCAGCAGCCCGACCGCGGCGACCGCGCCGTACGCGAGCAGCGCCAGTGTCTGCAGCGGCAACCCGTAAACCGGTCGGAGCGCGCCGCGCAGCAGGCCGTACACCAACAGCACCGCTCCGGCACCGAACAGCAGCCAGGTCGGCTCGATGCGGTCGTCGACGAGTCTTGTCACGGTGATCACGACCACGGTGCCGAAGAACAGCGGCCAGGCCGCGCCGTGCTTGCCTAGGGCAGCCGCGCCGAGATAGACGACGGCGGCCGCGGCGAGCACCGGGGCGAGATCCGCGCCGCCGCCGGAGTCGAACCCGACGAACGCGGCGAAGGCGAGGCCGGCGACGGTGGGCCAGCGGCGCAGCAGTGGTCGGGCTGGGCTGGCGGTCGTCGGTGCCGTCATCGCAGTCTCCTCGCGCTATGCCCGCGCCATGCGGGTATGCAGGACAGTAGCACGAGATACCCAATACCCCAAGGGGGTATTAGCCTGGCTCAGTGCCGGGTGAGGTGGGCGCACTGGTCGGCCCACGCCTGTACGAACTCCTCGTCGGTTCGGTCGAGCGGCGGTGCGCCGAAGGTCCAGGTGGAGCGCCGGAAGTTCACGATCGCGCCGAGCACGGCGACGGCCAGTGCGTCGAGGTCGGTGTCGTCGGCTCCGCCGCGCCAGCGCTTCAACAGCTCCGCCATGGCGCGGTAGCCGGGGTCGGACACCTGGGCGCGGAACAGGTCGCGCTGGCGCGGGATCCGGTGCCCCTCGCGTTCGAGCAGGTGCGAGATCTGACGTTGTGCGTCCAGCTCCGCGAGCACCCAGTGGCCGACTAGCACGGCTTCCGTGCGGACGTCTCCCGGCGGACGGTTGACGAACTCGTCCCTGCCGGCCTGCACGGAGTCGAGGTACCTGTGCACGGCGGCGACGAGGAGCGCCTCCTTGCTCGGGAAGTGCCGGTAGAGGGCGCCGCGGCGCGGCTGCAGCCCGGCGGCCTGCTCGATCTGGCCGACGGTCGTGGCCCGGTAGCCGTGTTCGGCGAACAGGTTCAGGCCCGCGGTGATCAGTCGCTCGCGGGTGCTGCCCTGGACGGCCGCGCGATCCTCTGTAATCATCGGATTATCAAGATAATCGATTGATTACCCATCGCGGAAGCCGGCCGGGAAGAGGAGGTCCACATGCCCGAGGGCACGTTGCCCGCGGGCACCGTCGAGTACCTCGACACCGGCGGCGACGGCCCGGTGCTGCTCTTCCTGCACGGGGTGCTCACCGACGCGACGCTCTGGCGGCCGGTCGTGGACGAGCTCGCCGGCACGTACCGGTGCGTCGTCCCGACGCTGCCGCTCGGCTCGCACCGCCGGCCGCTGCACGAGGACGCCGACTGCACCCCGCTCGGCCTCGCCGACCTGCTGGCCGAGCTCGTCGAGCGGCTGGCGCTGTCGGCGGTGACGGTAGTGGCCAACGACACCGGCGGCGCGCTCGCCCAGCTGTGGGTGGCGAAGCGGCCGGACGTCGTGCGGCGGCTGGTGCTCACCTCGTGCGACGCGTTCGAGAACTTCCCGCCCGGGCTGCCAGGTCGGGCCTGCGTGGCGGCCGCCTACCTGCCCGGCGGGCTGTGGCTCGCCGGGCAGACGCTGCGCGCGGCGGCGCTGCGGCGGCTGCCGGTCACGTTCGGCTGGATGGCGAAGCGTCCGCTGTCGCCGGCCGCGGCCGATCGCTGGTTCGACCCCGTACGCCGCAGTCGCGGCGTGCGACGGGACGTCGGCCGCTTCCTGCGCGCGGTGAGCAGCCGGGACACCTCGTGGGCCGCGGCCCAGCTGCCGCACTACGACCGGCCGGCGTTGGTCGGGTGGGCAGGCGAGGACCGCGTGATGCCACCGGCGCACGGCCGCAGGCTGGCCGAGCTGCTGCCGGACGCACGCTACGTCGAGGTCGCAGACAGCTATACCTTGCTGCCCTGGGACCAGCCGAGCCGGCTTGCCGCCGCGATCGCCGAGTTCCTCGCGGACACCGACGCGGCGGTCAGCTCTCCTCGGTGAGTGCGCTGAGGCCGGTGGCGGCCGCCTTGTTGATGTGCTCGGTGCACACCTGTGCGGCGCGTTCCGGGTCACGTGCCTCGATCGCCTCGACCAGGCGCCGCAGCTCCTTGATCGACTGCGCGGGCCGGCCAGGCTGCGACAGCGAGGTGGCGCGCAGCGCGCGTACGCGGGCCTGCAGGCCCTCCAGGATCTCCTGGATCGGGTTGCTCCCCGCGCCCGCCATCAGCACGGCGTAGATGTCGTCCTTCGCGCGAAGCAGTGCGCGGATGTTCTCGGTGTCCGCGAACGCGACGACGGCGTCCTCGAACGCCGCGCGCAGCTGGCCGAAGTGCTCGTCCGTGGCGCGTGCGATGAACCGGCGTACGGTCATCGCCTCTAGCATCGCCCGCACCTCGTAGAGGTCCGCGGCGTCCTCAGGCGACGGGGTGGCGACCACCGCACCCTTCTGCGGGATCACCGTGACCAGGCCCTCGACGTTGAGCTGGCGCAGGGCCTCCCTGACCGTCGTACGCGAGACGCCGAGCTGCTCGATCAGCTCCCGCTCGACCAGTCGCTGGCCGGGCTTGAGGTCGAAGTCGAGGATCGCCTGCCGGAGCACCGCGGTGACCTGCTCGCGCAGTGGCGCGGCGACCCGGCCGAGGCTCGGTGCACCCCAGGAGGCGACGGATGGCTCTTGACTCACGGGGAGATCCTATGCGAGGACTCCGCGTCGCCCTCGTCGGCGAGGTCGCGCAGGCCCTCCAGCCAGCGGGCGATCTCCGTGTGGTCGGCGTCGGTGGGCAGCTCGCCGGCGGCGCGCTGCCACAGTGCGGCGGTGCTCTCGCACAGCTGCGCGGGCATGCCGAGCGAGTGGCACAGGCCGAGGCCGATCTGGACGTCCTTCAGCATCAGTCGCATGGCGAAGCCGGACGCGAAGTTGCCCGGCAGGATGAACGACGGCCACTTGTACTCGGTGGAGCCGCTGCGCCCGGTGGACCCGTTGACGACGCCGAGCGCCGCCTCCAGGTCGATGCCGAACTCCCGCGCGGTGAGCAATGCCTCCGAGCTGGCCAGCAGGTGGGTCGCCGACATCAGGTTGTTCAGCGCCTTGATCGCGTGCCCGGCGCCGCTGCGCCCGACGTGTACGACGTTGCTGCCGAACACGCCGAACATCGGCTCGCACCGCCGTACGTCGGCAGCGTCGCCGCCGACCATCACCGACAGCGTGCCGGCACGCGCACCGGTGACGCCGCCCGAGACGGGTGCGTCCACGAAGCGCACGCCGTGTTCTCCCGCGCGCCGCGCGAGCTCGACGGTACGCGCGGGCTCAGAGGAGCTCATGTCGACGACGATGGCGCCTGCGGCCATCCGGTCGAGCAGCCCGTCGTCGAGCAGTACGCGCTCGACGACGTCGGAGTCCGGCAGCATGAGGATGACGGCCGACGCGCCTTCGGCCACGTCGGCGGCTGTCGGCACGCACACCGCGCCGGCATGCTCGCCGAGCGCCGTCATGGCGGCGGTCGACGTGTCGTAGCCACGTACCGGGTAGCCGGCGTCGAGCAGGCGGGCCGCCATGACGGCGCCCATGTTGCCGAGGCCGACGAACCCGACGGTGCTCAGGTCGGACTCGTCACTCATCGGCCAGCTCGTTCAGTACGCGCTCCGCGACCCGGAACGCGTCCAGGCCGGCCGGCATGCCGCAGTAGACCGTCGCCTGCAACAGGCATTCGCGGATCTCCTCCGCCGTGCAGCCGTTGGCGACCGCGCCGCGTACGTGCACGCCGAGCTCGTGCATCCGGTTCAGCGCGGTGAGCATCACCAGGTTGAGCATGCTCCTGGTCTTGCGTTCCAGGCCTGGCCGGGTCCAGATCTCGCCCCAGCAGTACTCGGTGGCGAGCTGCTGCACCGGCTGCGCGAAGTCGCTCGCCTGCGCGAGGGACCGCTCGACGTGCTCGGCGCCGAGCACTTCCTTACGGGTGGCGAGACCGCGCTCGAAGCGGTCGGAACCGTTGTGCTGACTCATCGATCGCCCCGCTCCGCGCCGTACTCGCTGTCGCTGACCGCGTCCGCCCACGCGGTGGTACCCAACGAGACCGCCGTGTGCAACAGGTAGCTGTCCTCGTTCGCGCCGTGCCAGTGGCGCTCACCGGCGGGGATCCAGATGGTGTCGCCGACGCCGATCTGCTCGGGTGTGCCGCCAGCCGAGCAGATGAGTCCACTGCCGGCGACGACGTGCAGCACCTGCCCGCGCTCGTGGGTGTGCCAGTGGGTGCGGGCACCGGGGGAGAAGAACACGTTGTTGATCGTCGTGTCGTCGGTCGTCGGCATGACCGGGTCGGCCCACACCGTTCCTGTGAAGGTGTCGGAGCGCTGCTCCGACGGCCGGCCGGCAGTGCTGTTGCGGACGATCTTCATGGGTTGTCAACTCCCCCTGCTCGGTCGTGGACACGTACACCGCCGGCCAGATCACCGAGCGCGTCGACGACGCGGTTGCTGATCAGGTCGGCGTAACCCTGGCTGTTGGCCAGGCCGAAACTCGCAATGGGTCCTGCGGAGTTCAGCGACGGGACCCCGAGGTCGCCAAGCAGCTCGACGTAGAGCTTGACGTCCTTCAGCATCAGCGCGCCGGTGAGCCCGCCCTCCAGGTAGTCACCGGTGATGATACGCGGGAACCTGTTGAGCGACGCGAAGTTGACGCCGCTGCTGGTGTTGATCACATCGAGCAGCGTCTTCAGGTCGAGCCCGGCCCTGCGCCCGGCCACCATCACCTCGGCCGTCGCCGCCAGGTTGACCGCGTTGAGGAAGTTGTTCAGCAGCTTGGCGGTGTGCCCGGCACCCGGCCCGCCCATCGGGTGCACGGCAGAGGCGAACGGCTCGAACAGCCAGGCCAGCTCGTCCAGCAGCTGCGTGGGTCCGCCGGCCATGATCGTCAATGTGCCCTTCTCCGCCGCGGACGCGCCGCCGGACACACCGGCGTCGACGTACGTGCCGCCCGCTGCGTCGAGCTCGGCGTGCAGGGCCACCGTCGAGCTGGGGTCGGCGGTGGTGAGGTCGACGACGACCTGGCCGCTGCGGCAGTGCGCAACGACGCCGTCGGCGCCGCGCATCACGGACTCAACCGCCGTGCTGTCCGGCAACGACATGAGTACGCAGTCGGCGTTCGCGGTGACCTCGGCCACCGACGCGGCAGCGGTCGCGCCTGCGGCCTCCGCCGCACCCGGCGCCGGGTCGTAGCCGAGTACCGGGCGTCCTGCGTCGACGATGCGGCGCGCGATCCGGCCGCCCATGTTGCCGAGCCCGATGAAGCCGATCGGTGTCTGTGTCATGTCCGCCTCGCTCCCTGGCCGCCGTCGATGGCGGCGGTGTCCCACGCTCCTGCGCCACCGGACGGGCGCACGGTGTTGACCGCGGCGGCGCCGCCGTCGACGGAGACCACCTCGCCGGTCATGTACGCCGAGTCGTCGCTGAGCAGGAACGCCGCCACGGCCGCGATCTCGTCGGCCGTGCCGGCCCGGCGCAGCGGTGTGGTGCTGGCGCGCCTGGCCATGTCGGAGCCACCGCCGGCCTGGTCGGTGCCGCCGGCCGCGAATAGCTCGGTCGGCACGATGCCGGGCGCGACCGCGTTCACCCGCACACCGAGCGGCCCGCCGTAGACCGCGGCGCCGTGCACGATGCCGAGCACGCCGTGCTTCGACGTCTGGTACGGCAGCAGGTCGGCGCTGCCGCGCAACGACGCGATCGACGCGGTGAGCGCGATCGCGCCGCCGCTGCGCTGTTCGCGGTACTGCCGGAAGGCGGCCCGCACGCCGAGGAACGGGCCGCGCAGGTTCACCGCCAGGACGCGGTCGAAGTCGGCGACGTCGATGTCCGGGAGCGCGTCGAAAGTGCCGAAGATGCCGGCGTTCAGGTGGTGCAGGTCGATGCGGCCGAACCGGTCCACCGCCGCACGGACGTACGCGTCGACCGCCGCCTCGTCCGCGATGTCGGCCTCGACCGCGAGTGCGGACGGCAGCTCTGCGGCCACCCGTTCCGCCCCGGCGCCGTGGGTGTCGACGACCACTACCGAGGCGCCTTCCGCGGCCAGCCGCCTGGCGCTCGCCTCACCCAGACCACGCGCCGCCCCGGTGACGACGGCGACCTTGCCCGCCAACGACGATCGCGTCACAGTCGGCCTCCCGGTTGTCGTTGTCGCGTGCGCCGGGTCAACCGATACGCAGCGCGAAGTCGAAGCTCGGGTCGACCAACCCGAACCTGTCGGCGTCCGCCGGGTCGTGCCCGGCGATCAGCACCCGGCCCCGGTCCTGGCTCATCTCCGCGAGCAGGTCGTAGGCGCGGTACATCTCTTCCAGGTCCGCGATGACGGAGAACGGGCGGCCGAGCTCGTACTCCTCGTAGAAGTGCACGGCGTCCGACGCGAGGATCGCGGTGCCGTCCGCCGTGGCGACGGTCACCACCAGCTGACCTGGGGTGTGGCCGCCGACGCGCACGGCCTCGATGCCCGGTGCCACGTCGTGGCGTTCGCCGGTCAGCGTCAGCCGGCCCTCGTCGCGGATCGCCGTGAGCTGGCGGAGCTCGGCCAGCTCGGTCGGCGCAGCGAACAGCAGCCGGTCGCCGTAAGGGCCGTGCCAGAACTCGTACTCGCGCCTGTCCACGACGACCTCGGCGGTGGGGAACAGGTCGAGGTTGCCGATGTGGTCGTAGTGCCCGTGCGTGGCCACCACCTGGTCGACCGTGTCGACGCCGAGCGCGGTGAGCGCGTAGCGTGGCTCGATCAGCGAGGTGCGGCCGCGGCGCACCCCGACGGCGGTGTCGAAACCGGTGTCGATGACCACGGTGCGGTCGGCGTTGCGCGCGATCCAGAAGTAGTACGCCATCGTGACGTCGGCGTCCGGCTCGCCGTACAGGTGGTAGTTGAGGTAGTTCTCGCTCTTGGCCGACGTGCGGGTGCCGTAGCGGACCGCGATGACCTCGTACGTGCCGCCCGCTGGCGGCTGCGCTGGCTCCGGCATGCGATCCACATCTACGACGGCGTCCCTCGTCCGATGAACGGATTGTATGACGGTCGTATAACTTCGGTCAATCGCCGCGGTCGCGGGTAGCCGCGAGGTGCTCGAGGGTGTCGGCCGCGCCGGCGGCGCCCGGTGCTCCTGCGATGGCTGCGGCGAGCTTCTCCGCCGCGGCCCGGTAGCTCGGGTCCGTACCTACCGTGTGTACGGCGGCGCCGATCTCGTCCGCGGTGGCGGTCTCGCCGTCGAGCGCGATGCCGGCGCCGAGCGCCGCCACCCGCGCGGCCAGCGCAGGCTGGTCCGCGGCCGGGTTCGGCAGGCACACCAGCGGCACGCCGTGCGCGAGCGCCGCCGTCACCGTGCCGTGTCCCGCGTGCGTCACCACGACGGCGGCCTCAGGCAGCACCTCGGTGTGCGGCAGGTAGGTGCGCAGCGCGGCGTTGGGCGGTACGTCGAGCCCTGCGGTGTCGGCCATCGCGGTGAGCGCGAGCACCCGGTAGCCGTCGCCGTCGGCGAGCGCGTGCAGCGTGCGCTCGATACGCGACCGCTGGTCCCACGCGTAGCCGGTGGAGAAGCTGGCCACGACGAGGGGCCGCCGGTCGCCGGGCTGCCACGGGAGCGCGTCGCCGGACGGCCGGGTCCGTTCTGACACCGGCCCGACGTAGCCGAACGACGCCGGCGCCTGCGCTGCCAGCGGGTCGAGGTCGCGGATGCTCGTCGCGAGCACGGGGAACGGCGTCCACGTCGCCCAACCGGTGTCCACGTCGGGCAGGCCTGCGGTCTGCCGCATCTGGTTGACCGCACCGAGCATCATTGATTCGCCCCATCCGTGCGGCGGCAGGATCGCACCCGGTGCGCTATGTACGAGCACGGCGGTCGGCGTGGTCGCGTTCTCCGCGGCGGCCAGCACGCCGAACATCGTGCAGTCGACGACCAGCGCGTCGTACGGCTGGTCGGCGGACAGGTCGGCAACGTCCGCGAGGTGCTCGGGGGACGCCCAGACGCCCTCCACGAGGGCGGCCATCACTCGTTCCGGTGGCTCGTCCACGCGGTACGCGGCGTTCGCGCGTTCCAGCACGGTGAACGCGAAACCGCGGCTCTCGAAGTGCTGCCGCTGGCCGGTGTAACCGGCGAAGCGCACTGGTGGCCACGGGCCGCCAACTCCTGTGCCACCCCGGTGGCCGGTACCTGGTTGCCCGCGCCGTACCAGGTGGTGAACGTGAAGCGCATGTCAACGACCGCCGAGCAGTGCAGTGATGGTCAGCCGCATCGTCGACTCGGCCTGACGCCGGGATCGGCCCATGTCGCGGCGCAGCAGCTTCCAGGTGTAGACGTCGCAGGCGCAGACGAGTGCGTCGACCAGCCGGGCGCGCTCACCTGACGGGACGTCAGCGAGCTGCGGCGCGAACTGGCGCTGCACCCGTTGGCGGTGCCTGCTGCGGCCGGTGCGGACGAGGTAGGCGACCGCCGGGTCGGACTCGTCGGCGAGGTTGCGCACGACCAGGTCGCCGAAGCGTTCGTAGTGGTCGAACCAGGCCGTGACGGACGCGTCGACATCGCCGGGCGGCGCCTGGTCGAGCCCCGCGCCGATCTGTGCGACGACGGCCGCCATCGCGCTGTCGATCAGCCGGGCCCGCCGGCCGAACACCCGCAGCACCGTCTGCACGCTGACGCCCGCGGCGGCGGCGACGTCCTCCAGGCGGATGTCGGACCTGAACGTGTCCTGCAGGGCACGCACCGCGGCGTCGAGGATGCGCTGCTTCGTCTCAGCCGCAGCCTCGGCGCGCGCGGTCATCGTGTACGGCCGCCCTGCTTTCATGAGAATTCATATTAACGTGAAATTCTCCGGCAGCCTAGCGGATTCACTTGAGCTGGCCACGCACCTCCCCGCCGGGGAACATCGGCGTGTGCACGTTGACGTAGTGCGCACGCGGGTCGTCCACGAGCGCGGCCAGCTCGGCCGGCGTCATCTCGCCGCCCTCGGCGGCGGTCAGGCACGCGCTGACGGTGCTGGTCGCGGCGGGCGGCGTGGTCAGGCCGATGACGATCGGCCCGGCGACGTTCCGCGGTCCGACGTGGATGTGCGCCGCCACCGGCGCGGCGGTCAGGTCCCTGACCTCGAGCGTGTAGCATAGCTCGTCGCCGTCGACGGTGTAGGAGAAGAACCCGCTGCCGTCGCTGACGGCGGGCGGCGTCTCCTGCTCCGGGTTGAGCGGTATGGCCGGCGCCCCGCCCGGGGCGGCACCGGCCACTCCGGGAGCGACGGCGAGGGCTGCCCCGAGTAGGGCGGCGGCGAGTATTCCGACGGTCCTGCGCATGGTTTACCTCCTGCGGCTACCCCCGGTACCCGGCACAACGGCTCCGGGGGCCGGACGGTTCATGTCGGCTGCTCTTCTTCGCGGCGACACGTGCGGTTCGCCGACTGGACGCGAGCAGGCAGCGTCCGCCCTTACGTTCTGCAACTGGCCGCCTACGCTTCGCTTTCGGTCGTCTTCCCGGTCACTTGGCCGGACTCCGCTGGAACCGACCCCAGATTCGCTTCTGGACGAGGTGCCAGCGATGACCGGATCTTCCGCGTTGACCAGCCGCCGGCGGTTCATCACGACGGCGGGGTCAGTGCTCGTAGGTGCGGCGACGGCGACCCTGGCGCCGTCCTGGGCACATGCCGCACAGAGCGTGGCGAACCCGCGGCTGCGCGGCGAGCCGTTCACGCTCGGCGTCGCGTCCGGGGACCCGGAGCCGCACAGCGTCGTGCTGTGGACCCGGCTGGCGCCGGAACCGCTGCACGGCGGCGGCATGCCGGACCGCCCGGTGCCGGTGCAGTGGCAGGTCGCCTGCGACGAGCGGTTCACCTGCCCGGTGGCCAGCGGCACCGAGTTCGCGCGCCCCGAGTACGCGCACAGCGTGCACGTCGAGGCCGGCGGCCTCGACCCGGACCGCGAGTACTTCTACCGGTTCCGCGCCGGCGACCGGGTGAGCCCGGTCGGTCGTACGAGGACGGCGCCGCCGCACGACGCGGCGACGCCGGTGCGGTTCGCGGTGGCGTCCTGCCAGAACTGGCAGAACGGCTACTTCACCCCGCTCGCGCACCTGGCCGACCAGGACGTCGCGGTGGTCTTCTTCCTCGGCGACTACATCTACGAGAGCAAGCCGCACAAGAAGGAGTACGTGCGGCAGCACGAGGGCGACGGCGAGCCGATGACGCTGGAGCAGTACCGGAACCGGTATGCGCAGTACCGCACCGACCCCAACCTGCAGGCCGCCCACGCGAACGCACCGTGGGTGGTCACGTTCGACGACCACGAGGTGGACAACAACTACGCCGCCGACGTGCCGCAGGACCCGGACGACCAGTCGCACAAGGAGTTCAGGAAGCGGCGGAAGGCCGCGATGCGCGCGTACTTCGAGCACATGCCGCTGCGCTACCGCGCGCACCCGCACGGCGCCGCCATGCGCCTGTACCGCGGGCTGCGGTTCGGCCGGCACGTCCGGGTCAGCGTGCTCGACACCCGCCAGTACCGCAGCGACCAGCCGCGGACGTTGCAGGAGGCGAAGAACCCGGCGTTGAGCATCACGGGGAAGGAGCAGGAGAGGTGGTTGCTCGACCGGCTCACCGACACGTCCGCGACGTGGAACCTGGTGGCCAACCAGGCGATGATCGCGCAGAACGACCGGCTGCCTGGCCGCGACCTGCTGTACGACCTCGACAACTGGGACGGGTACCGGGTGCAGCGGCGGCGGCTGCTGTCCACACTGCACGAGGCGGACGCGCAGAACGTCGTCTTCATGACCGGTGACCGGCACTCCACCTGGGTGTGCGACCTGCGGCCGGACTTCGAGGACGAGAAGTCGCCGGTCGTCGGTGCGGAGCTGACCGGCACGTCCATCTCGTCCGGCGGCAACCCGGACCTGGCCGCGTTCCACAGCATCTTCGACCCGATCAAGGCGAAGAGCCCGCACTGGAAGTTCATCGACCACCAGCGCGGCTTCCTGCTGTGCCACGCCGACAAGGACCAGCTGACCACGGAGCTGCGTGTCGTCTCGAGCGTCACCCAGCCGAAGGCGGACGGAGGGACGTACGCGACGTTCGTCGTGGAGTCCGGCCGCCCGGGCGTCGAGGTACGCGACGTCGCACCGCGGCCGCTGCTGCGCCTACGCGGCGACCCGGAGATGGGACCGGGCGGCCCGCTGCCGCTGAGCACCGGCTGGACCGACCCGCGGAAGTGGCACTGAGCGCGTCGTCAGCCGGCGTGCTGCCGTGCCGCGCGCAGCCGTACGTACCGTCGACCAGATCACGTGCTGCACAAGCAGCGTGACCGAACCCGCCGCGACGATGCCGGCAAGGTTGATGCTGAGCTGCAGCGCGTCCGCTCCGCCGGACACATCACCCGCACACTCAACACGAGCGCGATGATGACAGACCCCGCCGCCGAAGCGGTCGGCAGCTGAGGGACTAGGCAGTCGTGGTCACCACGACCTGCCGTCGAACCGGCCGCGGTGTGGTGAACCACGTTCACCAGGTCGTTCCTGCTGCCGGTTCTGTGGTCGCTGGGCCGATGCCCGCGCGCTGGTGCCGTGCGTGACGTTGCCGGTGTGGGTGCGTCCCTGGATCTTGTTGAGCGCGTCGAGGCTGCCGACGCGGTAGATGACGTTCCCGGTGTGCGTCCGCATGTCGAGGCCGTTGGCGGGATCTGCGTGCTCGACGTGGATGTTGCCGGTGTGGGTGCGGAGGTTGGCGTTGCCCGTCACGCTGCCGACCGAGATGCTGCCGGTGTGCGACTGGACTCTTCCGGCGCCGAACTCGCCCTGTACCTGGATGTCGCCGGTATGGTTGTGGACGTCGATGCCACGGAACTGCCATCGAGGCGCACCGCTGGGTTCTTGAGGTCGACCTCGACCGAGGAGCCCGGCGGGATGCGGGCCTCGAGGGACATCGGCTCGCGCCCCGCGGCTCCGCCAGGTTGCTGGGACGTAGTCGGTGACGTCGACCCCGTTGACGATGGTGCGGCCGCTGACGCCGCCGATATGCATGTCGCCGTCGATGGATATCGAGTTGTTGCGACCGATCGAGATCGCACCGCCGGAGATGTTCCCGATGACGGTCCCGCCGGTGATGTTGATCCCGCCACCGGAGCTGCCCGGGAGGGAGACGCCGAGACGGCCGGCACGAGTGTCGAGCGAGACCTGGTCGAGGTCCTCCTGTGACCCGCGGACCGTCAGCTGTGGCGACGAGATCCCCGGATCCGTTACCACCGATACGGGTGCGTCACCGCCCGCTTGCTGCAGCGCGCCCACCCGCAGTGTCAGCGGCCCCTGGAGCTCGGGGAACTTCGTGTCAACTCGGGCATACCGTGCTTGCACCTTTCGGACGGGACGGCGTGGCCGTCGTCGGCTGCACAACCGGCCGACGCGGCAGGTCCGGGAAATGGTTCCACATCGGCGGGGCGGATTGTTGCTCTCACATCGGCAGCGGTGGCCGATGTAGTGGTGCTGCGTCGGCTCAGCGGTAGTTCACGAACTGTACGGCGAAGTCGAAGTTCTTCTCCTTGATGAGGGAGATGACGGTCTGCAGGTCGTCCTTCTTCTTCGCCGAGACGCGGAGCTCGTCGCCCTGGATCTGGGCTTTCACGCCCTTCGGGGCCTCGTCGCGGATCAGCTTGGTGAGCTTCTTCGCGTTCTCCTGCGAGATGCCCTCGGTGAGGTCGCAGCCGAGCCGGTACTCCTTGCCGGACAGCTGCGGGTCGCCGGCGTCCAGGGTCTTCAACGAGACGCCGCGCTTGACCAGCTTGGTCTGGAACACGTCGAGCACCGCCTTCGCGCGGTCCTCGCTGTTCGCCCGGATCTCGATGTGCTTCTCACCCGACCACGCGAGGGACGCGTTCGTACCTTTGAAGTCGTAGCGCTGCGAGATCTCCTTGGCCGCTTGGTTCAAGGCGTTGTCGACCTCTTGACGATCGACCTTGTTGACGATGTCGAACGACGAGTCGGCCACCGGACCCCCCTTGCATTCTCGAACTGCCTGTCAGGCTATCGACCCGGCCGGCAGTCACACCGCGCCGCATAGCGTTGACAGTTCCTAACGGAGGGACCAGGGTAGCTGCAGCTTTCCTACCGAGGGGTGAGGAGTCGGGGTATGCGCCGTCGGTACCGCGTCATGCTGGCCGCAGTCGTCGTCGCCACACCGGTCGCGGTGGTCGCCCCGCAGGCCGCTGCCGGCCCCGCCCCGATGCCGTCGCTGCAGCAGGAGTTCAACGCCGCGGCGGCGGAGTTCGACGTGCCTGTCGAGGTGCTGCTCGGCGTCTCGTACCTGCAGTCGCGCTGGGAGGACCATGCGGGCCGGCCGAGCAGAGCCGGCGGCTACGGGCCGATGCACCTCACCGACGCGGACGCACCCACAGGTGTCGGCGACCGCGAGCACACGGCGCGGGTCACGCCGTCCGACACGGCGCTGCACACGCTCGACCGTGCCGCGCGCCTTACCGGCACGCGCGCCGCGGAGCTGCGCGACGACCCGGCGGCGAACGTCCGCGGCGGAGCCGCTCTGCTGGCCGACTACCAACGCAAGCTTGACCTGTCGACTGGGCGCGGCACGCCCGCCGGCGACTGGTACGCGGCGGTGGCGAAGTACAGCGGTGCGTCCACCAGGCCGGTCGCAGAGTCGTTCGCCAACCAGGTCTTCGCGCGGATGCGCGACGGCGCCGCGCGTACGACGGCGGACGGTGAACGGGTGCGGCTCGCGCCGCATCCCGACGTGCAGCCGGCGCGCGCACAGCTCGGCCGGCTCCGGCTCGCCGACAGCAAGAGCGAGGGCAAGGTGCAGTGCCCCGAGCGACTCGGCTGCCAGTGGATCCCCGCGCCGTACGAGAAGTACGGCGACGGGCCTGGCGACTACGGCAACCACGACCTCGCGAACCGCCCGGACGACATGAAGATCGACCAGATCGTCGTGCACGACACCGAGGAGACCTGGGCCAACACGCTCGAGCTCGTGCAGGATCCGGAGTACGTGAGCTGGCAGTACACGATCAGGTCGAACGACGGTCAGGTCGCGCAGCACGTCAAGCACAAGAACGTCGCGTGGCAGGCCGGCAACTGGTACACGAACATGCACTCGATCGGCATCGAGCACGAGGGTTACGAGGCCGACGGCAGCTGGTACACCGAGGCGATGTACCAGAACTCCGCCGCCCTCGTGCGCTACCTGGCGGAGAAGTACGACGTCCCGCTCGACCGTTCGCACATCATCGGGCACGACCAGGTGCCGGCGACCGAGCCGAGCCGGGTGCCCGCCATGCACCACGACCCCGGGCCGTTCTGGGACTGGGAGCACTACTTCGACCTGCTGGACTCGCCGATCGCCCCTGGCAACAACCCGCGCGGCGGCGTCGTCACGATCCTGCCTGGCTTCGCGGGCAACGACCAGCTGGTCGCCGGTTGCGGCGACGACCCGGACGCGGCGTGCGACGAACCCGGCACCAACTTCGTCTACCTGCGCACCGAGCCGAACGACGACGCGCCGCTCGTCAACGACGTCGGCCTGCAGCCGGACGGCAGCCCGAGCACCACGAACGTGTCCGACATCGGCGCCAGGGCCGCGGCGGGCGCGCAGTACCCGTACGCGGGCCGCGACGGCGACTGGACGGCGGTCTGGTACCTCGGCCAGCAGGCGTGGTTCCACGACCCGGCCGACAATCCGACCAGTGGCGCAGCCGAAGGCCGGCAGCGACTCGATCCCGTTCTACGGCACCGCGTACCCGGAGGAGAGCGCGTACCCGGACGACGTGCCGTACCAAGAGCTGAAGCCACTGCAGTACTCGCTCGAGTCCGGCCGGTCCGTGGTGGTCGCGGACCCGAAGGTCCAGACCGACTACTACTACGCGAAGGAGTACCAGGTGCCCGGCCGGCAGATCGTCGGCAAGGACAGGTACTACCTGGTGTGGATGGGCCACCGGATGGGCTACGTGCGGGCGGCGGACGTGGACGTCGTGCCGGCCGTCGCGTAGCTCTCGGACTTGAGTCTCCACCCTCTGGAGGCCATAGCTTCCTGCCTCGGCAAGCGAGAACCGAGGAGGGGGCACGATGGCAGTGAAGAAGGTCGGCCACCGGCTGACCGTGGAGTTGGCCGCGGGTGACGCGGCGGTCGTCGACCTGGGCAAGATGCTCGGGCCGACGGGCGTGAACATGATGGCCGTCAAGCGCGCCTACGACGAGGCGACCGCCGGCCAGCGCGGCGACATCGTGCCAGTCGTCATCACCATCTACGACGACAAGTCGTTCGAGCTGCGTTACAAGACGCCGCCCACCGCGTCGCTGATCAAGCAGGCGCTCGCGACGAACGGCTCGTCCGGTGACCGGGTGCTGTCGCGGGCCCAGCTCGAGACGATCGCGGCGCGGAAGCTGCCGGACCTGAACACCGCCGACCTGGCGAAGGCCGCACGCACCGTCGCGGGCACGGCGCGCTCGATGGGGGTCCGCGTCGAGGAGGGCTGACCGTGGCGACCCGTGGGGCGGCGGTACGGCCGCCGTTCGCAGCACTCGACCCTGGGCTCAGGCTGGCCGAGCACTTCCTCGCGGGTGGGCAGCCGGGCCTGTGTCGAGTGCTGTGGGCGCTGCCGGACGAGTCGGCCGCAGCGGATCGGCTGAACGAGCTGATGGTCGAGCTGGGAGCGCAGCCGTGCCTCGACGGCTGCCCAGGTTCCTGGCGGCTGGTGTACGTGGGCCGCGGCCGCCTGGTCACCCCCGTGACGGCGGCCGTGTGCGCCGTCGCCGAGCTGGTCGCGCTGTCGGGCTGGGGCAGGTTCAAGCGGTGCGCCAGGTGCGGCCGGCCGGTCGTCGACCGCACCAACGGCTGCTCACGTCGCTGGTGCGACGAACACCGCAGGCGCGGCGTAGGGTGCTCAGCGTGACTAGTTGTGACGAGCTCACCGACGCCCTCACCACCGTCGAGGTCGAGCAGGCCCACGATCGCATCCGCCAGCACGTCCGCCGCACACCCGTGGTGGCCGTCGAGCGGGACGACGGCACACCGGTGTCGCTGAAGCTGGAGTACCTCCAGCACACCGGCACCTTCAAGGCGCGCGGCGCGACGAACCGGCTGCTTGCCGCCGCCGAGTCCGGCGAGCTGACCGACGCCGGTGTGGTGGCCGCTTCCGGCGGCAACGCGGGCCTCGCGGTGGCGTACGGCGCCGGCCGGATCGGTGCGTCCGCCGAGATCTACGTGCCCGAGGTGATCAGCAAGGTCAAGGCGGACCGGCTGCGCGGCTACGGCGCCGAGGTGGTGGTCGGCGGCGCCAGCTACGCCGACGCGCTCGCCGCGGCGAAGGCCAGGATCGCGGCGACCGGGGCAGTGGAGGTGCACGCCTACGACCAGCGTGAGGTGTGCGCGGGACAGGGCACGCTGGCGCTCGAGCTGCTCGAGCAGGCGGAGTTCGACACCGTGCTCGTCGCGGCCGGCGGTGGCGGCTTGATCGCGGGCATCACCGCCGGGCTCGCCGGCAGGGCGGACGTGGTCGCCGTCGAACCCGCCAACCTGCCGACGCTGCACGCGGCGTTCGCCGCGGGCGGGCCCGTCGACATCGAGGTGGACACCACGGCCGTGGCCGCAGACTCGCTCGGCGCCAGGCGCGCGGGCACCATCGCGTACGCCACGACGAGCGCGACGAACGTGGCGAGCGTGCTCGTCACCGACGACGCCATCGTAGAGGCGAGGCGGCACCTCTGGGCGAGCTGCCGGATCGTCGTCGAGCACAGTGGCGCCGCCGCGCTTGCCGCGCTGCGCTCCGGCGCGTACCGCCCCGCCGCCGGCGAGCGCGTCGCCGTGGTGTGCTGCGGCGCCAACACCGACCCGTCGGACCTGTGAGCGAGCCGACGCCCGCCCGAACTCGAGTGGGCGACTACTCGTGTCCGCCGCGAGAGCGGCCCGGATGGTAGAAGCATGTCTGGGCCAACCGACGGTGCGCGGGCGGCAGCGATGCAGCGGTTGCCGGTTGCCCATGCTCTCGCCCTGCAACTGCTGGACGATGAAGCGACGAACGAGCAGATTGCAGAACGTCTAGGGATCGAGCCGGAGGCGGTACGGCCGCTACTAGCAGTTGCCGAAGCCAAGTTGGCCGCGCTTCTTGAGGAGCAGTCGCCGTGAACCACCGAAATGTTCATGAACCGGCTCGTACGATCCGGCCATGGGGTGCGAGTGGCCGCTTGTCGGGCGGGCCGAGGAACTGGGTTTTCTGCACGACGCATTACGCCCGCGCGACGGACCACGAGGCGCTGTGCTTGCGGGAGCAGCGGGCGTAGGCAAGACCCGGCTGGCACGCGAAACGCTCGCCTCGACCGGACGGCGCGGTGACGTCACCCGGTGGGTGGCCGCGACCCTCTCCGCGCGTCAGGTGCCGATGGGTGCGTTCGGTGCCTGGGTGGGAGCCGCCGGCGGTGGCCCGGCCCGCGCACTGCAGGCGGCCAGGGACAGGTTGCTCGCCGTACCGGACACCGCCGGTGTGGTCGTGGGCGTCGACGACGCGCACCTGCTCGACGAGCTCTCGGCCCTGCTGGTCCACCAGCTGGTGGTGAGCCGGGCGGCCGCGGTCGTCGTCACGGTGCGGACCGGTGGGACATCGCCTGATGCGGTGACGGCGTTGTGGAAGGACGGGCACCTCGACCGGCTGGAGCTGCAGCCGTTGTCCGAGGACGAGAGCACGAGGTTGCTCGAGGCAGTGCTCGGTGGCCCGGTGGAGAGCATCAGCGCGGCGCGGATGTGGGCGCTGACCCAGGGCAACGTGCTGTACCTCCATCAGCTCGTCGACGGTGAGCGGGCGGCCGGCCGGTTGAGCTCGGTCCACGGCGTCTGGCGGTGGACGGGGAAACCGGCCATCACGCCCGGGTTGGCCGAGCTGATAGAGGCACGGATGGGCGCTCTGTCGGAGCCGGTACGCGAAGCGGTCGACGTGCTGGCCGTAGGGGAGCCGCTGGGCGTACCTCTCCTGCTGCAGCTGGTCGACCCCGCGGTGGTGGAAGCGGCGGAGGCGGCGGGTGTGCTGACCGTCGAGCGCGACGGCCAGCGGTTACGGGCCAGGTTGACCCACCCGCTCTTCGGCGAAGTGCGGCGCGCGGCGATCGGTCGGCTGCGCGCCCGCCGACTCGCTGGCCGGATCGCCACCGCCATGGCGACGTTCGCCGACCGGCGCGCCAGTGACAGGTTGCGTCGCGCCGTGTTCGCCCTCGACTCCGACCTGCGGCCGGATCCCGAGCTCTTGGCCTCCGCGGCGCAGTCGGCGATCCGCTTCGTCGACCTCGCACTTGCGGAACGACTCGCCCGTGCGGCGATCGCCGCCGGCGGCGGATTCGAACCAAGGCTCACCTTGGCGTACGCGCTCACCTGGCTCGACCGCGGCGCCAAGGTCGACAGTGAGCTCGCCGAGCTCGGCGAGGTCGCTCGTACAGACGTCCAGCGCCGGCAGGTGGCAGTCGTGCGGTCGGGGAACCTGTTCTGGACGTTGCGCAAACCGGCCGAGGCCGTCGCCGTCATAGACGCGGCCGACGCGGCGATCAGCGACGCCGCGCAACGGCAGGCACTGACGGCGATGCGTGCCGCGTTCCACGGCTTCGCCGGTCGGCCGGACGAGGCCGTGCGGTGCGCGCGTGCCGCCCTCGCCGCTGCCGACCTGCCGGACGAGCAGGTGGTGCTCGCGACGTGGGGGTTGGTCCTCGGTCTCGGGCTCACCGGTCGCTGCGACGAGGTGGAGGCGGCGGCGGCGCGGGGCTACGCGGCCGGCACCCGGCCGTTCGACGGTGCCGTGCTCCGGTTCGGGCTGAGCGACCTGCACATGATCGTGCTGCGGCTGGCCGGCCGGCTGGACGAGCTCGACCGGATCGCGCACGACCGCCGGGCGGAGAGTGCGAGCGTGTTCGGCCCCCTGCACCTGATGGGCGTGACCCTGCTCGGGCATGCTGCCCTCGCGCGCGGGCGGTTGCGGACGGCGGTCAGGTGGTTGCGGGAGGCGCGGGCCGGCCTGGCCGATGCCGACGTGCCCGGCTGGGAGTTCCGTTGCCTGCTCAGCCTGACCGAGGCGTTCGCGATGTCGGGCGACCGGGCCGCGGCCGAGGGGACGCTGGCGGAGTTGCAAGCGGGCCGGCATCCCGCGTTCGGTTTCCTGGCTCCCGAGCTGTCGCTGGCCCACGCCTGGGTGGCCGCCGCGGGAGGTGCCGTCACGCAGGCGATCGAGCTGGCCACCACCGCAGCCGGTGAGGCGGCACGGGCCGGGCAGCTCGCACACGAAGTGCTGGCGCTGCACACGGCCGTCTGCTTCGGCGATCCGACCCCGGCGGCACGGCTGGCCGAGTTGACGAGGTCGGTCGACGGCCCGCGGGCGCAGGTCGCCGCCGCACACGCCGCCGCGCTCGGCGCGGACGACGGTGTGGCTCTCGACGAGGCGTCGGTGCGGTGGGAACGGATGGGCGACCTGGTGCCGGCTGCCGACGCCGCCGCGCAGGCCGCGACCGGGTATGGCCGTCGCGGAGCAGGTGCCGCGGCGCAGTCGGCGGCGGCGCGGGCGTACCGCCTGGCGCAGAGCTGCGAGGGCGCCAGGACGCCGGCGCTGGTCGCGGTCGCACGCCCGCTCCCCCTGACGGGGCGGGAGCGGGAGATCGTCACGCTGGCCGCGCGGGGGCTGACGAACAAGGAGATCGCGGACCGGTTGGTCGTGTCGGTGCGTACGGTCGAAGGCCATCTCTACCGGGCGTCGGCGAAGCTCGGCGTCACCAGGCGGGCCGATCTCGCTGCCATGGTGCTCGACTGCTGACCCGGTCGCCGTCGATCCGAGTAGTCGGTTACTCGCCTCCGACCGTGATGATCGTCGCGTCCCACGCGGTCGCCGCCCGCGATGCTGCGGGACCAGCCAGCGAATTCGAGTAGTGCGCCACTCGTGCCCGATCCGTACGTCCGCGGCACGCTGAGACGAGCGCCCACCAGCGGCGCCGACGCACCTCCGCCTCGGACGGGAGGTCGACTGTGGACGTACGGTCGGCCGTGCCAGGGTTGCCACTGCGACTGGCCCAGAATCTGGGTGACCCCGCGATCTGCATCGCCGTTCTCGACGGTCCCGTCGACCAGGCGCACCCGTGTCTCGCCGGGGCGGATCTGACCAGGCTCGGGACCCTCGTGCAGGATCCCGCGGGAATCGGCCCGATGTCGCTGCACGGTACGCACGTGACGAGCTTGCTCTTCGGCCAACCCGGTTCGCCCGTCGTCGGTATCGCGCCGCGCTGCCGCGGGTTGCTACTGCCGGTGTTCCGCGACGGCAGCGACACGCGCGTGTCGCAGCTCGATCTCGCGCGAGCCATCGAGCGTGCGGTGCAAGAGGGCGCCCACGTCGTGAACATCAGCGGTGGTGAGCGCACCCCTGGCGGAGTGCCGGACCCCATCCTCGCCCGAGCGCTACAACTGTGCGAGGACAACGGCGTGCTCGTCGTAGCCGCGGTCGGCAACGACGGATGCGACTGTCTGCAGGTGCCCGCGGCGGTCTCCTCGGTGGTCGCCGTCGGTGCGACGGACGGGAGCGGCGAGCCGCTCGCGGCGAACAACTGGGGCGAGGAGTACCAGAACAACGGTGTGCTCGCCCCTGGCCAGCACATCGTGGGCGCGGCGCCCGGTGGCGGGGAGCAGGCGCTCACCGGCAGCAGCTTCGCCACGCCCGTGGTGTCCGGCGTCGCCGCGCTGTTGCTGGCGAGCCAGTTGGCCGATGGGCACGCGCCCGATCCGTTGGCGGTACGCGACGCCATCGTCGGCGGCGCTACCGAATGCGACCCGGTGGTCGCACCCGACTGCCGTAAGTACCTCGCCGGAAAGCTCAACGGGGCAAGGGCGTACGCCCTGATCACTCGGGGAAGGGACATAGCTGTGACGACTTCCGACTCACCAACGATGCAAGCGCAGGACGTGCAGCCCGCGGCACAGCAGGCGGTGCCGGCTGCACCTGAAGCTCAGCCGGCGGGTGTACAGGCGGCGTGTGAGGGCGCCCCACCGGCCGAAGTGCCGGTCGAGCCCGCCGTAGGTGCGCAGGCCAGCGCGGTACCGGCAGCTGCCGCGCCCGCTCGGCCGGCACCCGGCGTGAGCCCGGCCGCCAGCTGCGAGTGCGGCGGGGAGAGTGCGAAGTCGCTGGTCTACGTGATCGGCACGATCGGCTTCGACTTCCGTACCGAGGCGCGCAGGGACAGCTTCCGGCAACAGATGGACCCGTTCGCGGTGTCCGCGCCGGGCGGCGAGCAGCCCGAGACCTACACCACGGTGGCGGCGAACCCGTACGACCCCAACCAGCTCAGTGCCTACCTGGCGCGGAATCCGTGGGCGTCGGACAAGCTGACGTGGACCCTCAACATGGACCGCACTCCGCTCTACGCGCTCGAGGCGGAGCTGCCGGTCGGCATGGACTGGGGCGAGCCGGTCGTCGACCCGACCTGGGACAGTGATCGCCTCGAGCAGGCGGCCGGCCGGCCGGCGGATCTCGCCGAGATGCTGACCAACCTGTCCGCCTTCCCGCCGGTGTCGCACGTGTACAAGATGTTCAGGGACGCGATCGCCGGGCAGGCACGCCCGGTCGACGAGGGCGGCTTCATCTCCCGGGTGTCCGTTCCCGGTGTGCTGACGAACCGCACGGTGCGGCTGTTCTCCGGACAGGTCGTGCCCGTCGTCGAGGTCAAGAGCCGCGGCATCCACACCTGGAACGAAGCGGCGTTGGTGGAAGCCTCCGTGGAGCAGGTCACCGCCGATGTCGCGAAGACCACGGAGGACGAGCTCGACGAAGACATCCTGCGGCAGAACGTCCGGGCCTTCCTGGACAAGGTGTACTACCAGTTCAGGAACCTCGGCCAGACGCCGGCCGACCGTGCGCTGAACTACGCGGGCACCAACGCGTTCATGTTCACCAACGAGATCAGGGCAGGCCTGATGTCCGGCAGGTACGTGCCGGGCAGGAACGTCGGCCTCTACACGCTGGACACCATCACCGTCGCGAAGAGCCCTTACGACCGGGTCGACTCGGACTGCTGGGACGTCGTGGCGACCTTCTTCGACCCGGAGAACGAGAGACGCGCCCGGGTCTCGTACCTGTTCACCATCGACGTCAGCGACGAGCTGCCCGTCAGCCTTGCGCCCGCGCACCGGTTCCTCGGTACCTGAGCGGTGGCCACGATTCCTAGGAGGTAACCGATGTCGAGCCCACTGCGATCCCGGCGGTCGACCGTCGCGCTGCCGGTCCAGGCACGCCCGGTGAACCGGGATCACTACGACCTGGCGTGGCAGGAGTCCGAAGGTGGTGTGGAAGCAGCCCAGTCGCGCTGTAGCCACCTCAGGGGCATGGCCAGGCAGATGTGCTACGCGACGCAGTACGGGGTGTCGGTCTAGGCGTCCGCCGACGCCTGGCGCTGACCGGCCGCAGGTGGAACGCAACCACGAGGAGACGAGATGACGCACACAGCGAACCTGCACATGCCGCTGCAGGCGGCACCAGTGAACCGCATCGGTCCGTCGGCGGCCACGGCCACCGGCAACGGCGTGGAGGCCAACCTCTGGGGCTTGCCGATCGGTGACGTCCTCGAGGGCGCCGGTGGAGTGGTGTGGCCCTACGCCAAGGAGTGGCTGAACAGCTGAACGACCACGCCAGCACGAAGGTTCATCGAGTGAGGAGTGAGAGATGATCGACCAGCCGATTCACACAAAGGCCGCACTGCGGTCGCCGGCACTGAGCCTGCCGTCGCAGGCGGTGCCGGTGACGCGTGCCGGCGCGGGTGGTGCCAGTGGTGGTGGTGTCGAGGCCGACGGCCTCTTCGACGACATCGTCCGCGGTGTCGGCACCGTCGCCCAGACAGCGCTGCCGATCCTGGGCGGTTTCGGTATCTGACCGGGGCGTGCTGACCGGGCCGCCGGCGACAGAGCTGACGGCCCGGTCGGCTGCAAGTTCATGGCGTGAGCGCGCTTCGGCGCGCAGACGACGGGAGTACGCACGTGCGACTCAACCTGCCAGTGCAGCGGCCGATCGACCGCCGGGTGACATACGAGCAGTTCATGGAACGGAAGCCGATCATCGACCCGAACAGCGGCGAACTCCTCGAGGTCCTCGTCGTGCCGCTCGGCGGCAACTACGGTGACCATCACCCGGGCGACCCGAGCTGGTTCCGTCACCCGGGTACGCGGGGGTGGAGCTGTCCACCTGCCGCGGCAGCCTGCGTGTGGCTCGGCTTCGGGTGACCATGGCAACCGGACCTGCGGTGCGTGATGGCACCCGTGCCCGGTTGGTGCGTGCCACGTTCAACGCCGCGGCGGAGCACTTCGACGACCCGCAGCTGTTCTTCTGGGACCACTGCGGCGCGCGGACCGTCGCTCTGGCCGGCGTCGCGCCCGGGCACCGCGTACTGGACGTCTGCTGCGGCACGGGCGCGTCGGCGTTGCCCGCCGCTGCGCGAGTGGCGCCGGTCGGCTCCGTCGTCGGCATCGACATCGCGGACGGTCCACTGGCGCGGGCACGGGTGAAGGCCGCACGGCAGGGCCTGACCAACGTGCGCTTCGTCCGCGGTGAGATGACGGCGTTGGACCAGCCGGACGCGACCTACGATGTGGTGCTCTGCGTGCTCGGGCTGTACTTCGCCGTCGAGCTGCCGGCGGTGGTGGCCGAGCTGTGGCGCGTCGTGCGGCCAGGCGGCACCCTCGCGGTGACCACCTGGGGTGCTCGGGCGCTCGAGCCCGGCAACGCCATGTACCTGGACGCGGTCGGCGCGGTCCGTCCTGACCTGCGACCGGCGAGCATCCCGTGGGAGCGGATCAACAGCCCGGAGAAGCTCGCCGGGGTGTTCGCCGCAGCCGGCCTGCCGGCCCCGGCCGTCGAGCGCGAGACCGTTACACGTCCGACGGACCCGGACGCCTTCTGGACCGTCATCCTCGGATCCGGCTACCGGTTGCTGGTCGACGCGATGGACCGGATTGCCGCGAGCCGGGTGCGCGCGGCCCTGCGCGAGCGGATGACCGAAGAACGCGTCGACCGGCTGACCGCCGACCTGCTCTACGCGCGCGCCGCCAAGCGCGCCTGACCGCAGTCGTTGGCGCCGACGGGCCCGGTCAGCCGGGCAGGGCGACGTCGAGGTCGAGCCAGCGCGCCAGGTCGCTGATCTCGCGGCGCACGGCAGCAGTCATGGTCTTGCTGAACGCGGCGTCCTCGTGCACGGCGTTCACCTGGAGCACGCCGGCCTTGCGGTCGGCGGTGGCGTCGAGCTTGCCGACCAGCCGGTCGCCGTACAGGATCGGCAGCGCGAAGTAGCCCCAGCGGCGGTTGGCCGCCGGCTTGTACATCTCCAGGTAGTACTCGAACTCGAAGAGCTCGACCGTGCGTCTGCGGTCGTGCAGCAGCCGGTCGAACGGGGACAGCAACGCCGCGCGCCCGGCGAACGGCCGGCCCAGGTACGACGGGTCGACGCGCCAGGTGCCCGGCACCCCCTCGACCGTCGCCGGCTCGCCGGCCTCGCCCACGTCGCTCGGTTCGCCCGGGCTCACCGGCGCCGTGGCGCGGGCGATGCCGAGCGCGCGCAGCCGCCGCTCGTTGCGGACGCGCAGCGCATCGTCGGCCGGGACCACAGGGTCGTCCGGGTACACCCGGGTGGCCAGGTCCCACAGCCGGTCGCGGCCCCTGCGCCCGGCGATCGCCACCTCGCCGCGCTGCACCATGAAGTCGAGCAGCCGGGTGACGTTGCGGTTGTTGGTCCACCCGGTCGACGCCCAGGGCACCGCGCAGGTGTCCGGCAGCTCGCGTGAACGCAGCGGGCCGGCGGCGTCCAGCCGCGACACGATGTCGCGGCGGCACGCGTCGTTGGCCCGTACCCAGTCGCGGTGCCTCAGCTGCCAGTCGCTCAGCTCGCCGCGCCCGGGCCACTCGGCCATCTCCGCGCGGTAGAGCGCCAGGTCAAGGCTTGGCCGGATCATCGCGTGCAGCTCGAGCAGTGCCCGGTGGGCCAGGGCGGCGTCCAGCTCGTCCGGCGAGTACGACGCGCCGAGCCGGCTCCACGCCACCAGGTGCGCGTTCGGCGCGATGGCGGCGGTCGGGTCGAGCTGCAGCAGGGTCAGGTGGTGCACCACGTCGAACAGTGCAGTGGGCCGCTGTTTGGTCAGCAGCTGGGCGTGCACGGCGATGCGCCGTGCCTCGGTGCGGGACAGTGTGTGGACGGTCACGCCACGAGGCTAGGCGGTGACTCCGACAGCCGCACCTGCCCGTTGGCTGTGGTGCCTATGCCCGCGCCTTCCGATCCGATGGACTACCGCGCCGGTGACGCCGACCGTGAGCGCACGGCGGAGATCATCCGGCAGGCGGCCGGCGACGGCCGGATCTCGCTCGACGAGCTGGAGACCCGGCTGACGGCCACCTACGCGTCGCAGACGTATGCCGCGCTCGCCGAGGTCACCGCCGACCTGCCGCCGTCCGCCGGCCTGCCCGCGCTGCGGTCGGACAGCAAGCCGTTGCAGCTGGTGGGCAAGGGCGGTTCGGTGCGGCGCAAGGGACGCTGGCAGGTGCCGAGCCGGGTGGTCATCGATCGCATGCACGGTTCGGTGCGGCTGGACTTCCGGCATGCGGTGTTCGCCGCGGATGTCACCACGATCGAGGTGTCGATGAAGCATGGCTCCCTCACCCTGCTCCTGCCGGACGGCGCGACCGCCGCGGTCGACTGCATCGTGCAGTGGGGAGCGTTCGCAACAAGGTTCCCGAGATACCGTCGTCCGGCCACCCGCACCTGGTGGTCACCGGCGAGAAGGAATACGGTTCGCTGGTCGCGCGCTACGGCTACGGCCACCGCTGGCGCCGCATCCGCTGAGCGTCAGGAGAACGGCGTGTGCGGCCGCGGTCGGGGCTCGCCGTCGAGGGTCACGTCGACGCGCTCGTCGTAGAAGCAGGCCAGGCCGGTGATCTTCTGGCTCTCCGGCAGCGGCGCCGGGTACGTCCACACCACGTTCTCGTGCAGCTGGTCGCCGACCGCGACGTGCCAGTAGTGCGCGGTGCCCTTGTACGGGCAGTGCGTGCGGTGGTCGGACGGGCGCAGCAGGTCCATGCGTACGTCGGTGAGCGGCAGGTAGTGGCGGGGCAGCAGGCTGGTCTCGAACAGGATCCGCGGCTGGCGGGACTCGGCGACGACCACACCGTCCACCTGCACGACGACGTGCCGGGAGCTGGCGAGCACGTCGATCCGCTTGTACGGGTCGCGCGGGTGCACGGCGACGGGTTCGTCCTCCTCGAACCACTGGTCCATCGCGTGCCAGTCCAGCCGCACCAGGCCGCGCACGGCGTCATCGGCGCCGTCGCCGTACCGCAGCGCCGCCGCCGACGCGGTGTGCGCTCCGACCACGACGTCGCAGACCGCCGCCTCCCCGCGTTCGTCGGTGCGGTCGACGGCACCTGTGGGTGTCAGCTCGGCGTGGATGTCGCCGGTCGGCAGGTAGTAGGCCGGGTAGTAGGGGTGCTCCCACACGAGCACCGGCCGCCGGGTGTCCGCGACGAGCTGCCCGCCGAGGTACGCGCGTACGCGCTTCTGTCCGGTCTCGGTCTTGAGGGCGTCCGTCATGCAGCCAGCCTAGGCACGCTCTCGCCTAGGCTGTGCGCGTGCGGGATCCGAGGCGGTTACCGAAGGCGCATCTGCACGTCCACCTGGAGAGCACGATCCGCCCGTCGACGTTGCGCGACCTCGCCGCCGTGCACGGTGTGCGGGTGCCGCAGGAGCTGTCGGGCGGCCGGCACCGGTTCGGCGGGTTCGCGGACTTCCTCGCGCAGAACGAGCTCGTACGGTCCTGCCTACGCCGGCCGGACGACTTCCGTAAGGTGGCGTACCAGCTGTGCGCGGACCACGCTGCGGACGGCGTGGCCTACGTCGAGGTGTCGTTCACCGCGGCCGCGCACGGCGAACGGCTGGGTGAGCTCGACATGCCGCTGGCCAACGTGCTCGCCGGGCTCGCCCGCGGGCGCGCGGAGTTCGGCATCGACTACGGCGTGATCCTCGACCACTCCAGGCGCCGGTCGGTGACGCGGGCGTGGCGCACCCTCGAGCTCGCGCTCGCGTACGCGACCGACGGCGTGGTGGCGGTCGGGCTGGCCGGTGACGAGAGCTACCCGGGCGACCCGTTCGTGGACGTCTTCGACGCTGCGCGAGAGAACGGACTGCACGTGGTGCATCACGCCGGCGAGGCGGCAGGCGCGGCGAGCGTACGCCAGGCACTGCGCGACGGCCGTGCCGAACGGATCGGGCACGGTATCCGGGTGCTCGAGGACGAGGACCTCGTAGCCGAGGTGCGGGACCTGCGGATACCGCTCGAGGTCTGCCCGTCGTCGAACGTCGCGCTTGGCTTCGCTTCCTCGTTCGAGACGCACCCGCTGCCCAGGCTCCGCGAAGCGGGCTTGCAGGTGACCGTCAACACCGACATCCCCGCGATGACCGGAGCCGACCTGACAGGCGAGTACACCCGGGTGCGCGACGCGTACGCGTACGACGACACCGAGCTGGCCGGGCTCGCCCGTAACGCCGTGGATGCGTCCTTCGCGCCGCCGGACGTGAAGCGGCGGCTGCACGCCGGCATCGACGGCTGGCTGACCTGACCCCGGGTATGGTCTGCGGCATGGCGTACGTCGATCTGCCCTCGCTGAACCTCAGCGGCGAATGGAACGTGACCGAGCCGGAGCGAGCGATCGCCGCGCGGCTGGTGCCGCTGCTCCCAGAACCGGTCGCCGACGGCGCAGATGTGGAGCAGCGGTGGGCAGTCGCTTACCGCCAGCTCGGCACGGTGATCGAGGTGATCCGCACAAGCGGGGAGGAGCTGTTCGCCGGCCACGAGGGCGGGATCACGAGCGTCCCTGGCACGGTCACCATGGTGGACATGATGTTCGACCTCGTGCAGGCGATCAGCGGCTCCGAGCCGTACCGGGCGTACCTGCAGACGGGGCAGGACCGCGACCGGGCGGTGATGGAGAACTGGCTGACCGAGCTGGAGTCCGAGCTCGCGCAGTTCCTGGCTTTGCTCAACCAGGCTGCGAGTCCGCAGAAGTCGTAGTTTCACCGGCGAAGCGGCGTTCCCAGGCGGCCAGCACGTCCGGTGCGGTGCGCTTGGTCAGCAGGCTGACCACGACGAAGACGACCAGGTTGCTGGCCATCCCGTAGATGATCGGCTCGTTGGAGAACAGCCCCTGCGTCACCATCAACACGATCACGACCACGCTGCTGACCAGGATCGCCGACACCGCGCCGACTGCCGTGGCACGGCGCCAGAACAGCGCTCCCACGATGGGCACGAACAGCGCGCCGGTGAGCAGGTCGTACGCGACCGTCAGCGCGCCGACCACGTCGCCGACCACGACCGCCGTGACGAGCGTCGCGACACCGACCACCACGAGCGCGATACGGCTCGCGGCGACCCGGTTGTGCGCGCCGCGGGCGAGGAACCCGCCGTACACGTCGTGCGCCAGCAGGGTCGACGACGCCATCAACCCGGCGCTCGCGGTCGACATCACCGCGGCGAGCGCGGCCGCGATCACCAGCCCGCTGACGCCCATCGGCAACACCTCGGTCGCGATCTCGGCGAACGCGCTGTCCGGCGAGTCCAGGCGCGGGAGCAACGCCTTCGCCGCGGCACCGACGAGTGCGCCGGCGATCGCGTAGAGGATGCAGTACCCGCCCGCGGTGATGCTGCCCCACCGCGCGACGCGTGGGCTGCGTGCGGTGAACAGGCGCTGCCAGATGTCCTGCCCGATCATCAGGCCGAAGAAGTACAGCAGGAAGTACGTCGCGATGGTCTGTCCGCCGATCGCGCCGAAGTCGAAGTACGAGGCGGGCAGCTCTGCGCGCAGGCCGGACAGGCCACCCGCGCGGGACAGCGTCACCGGCAGCAGCGCGAAGAAGATGCCCACGGTCATCACCCAGAACTGCAGCACGTCGGTCAGCGTGATCGACCACATGCCACCGGCCACCGAGTACGCGACTACCAGCCCGCCGGCGAGCACGATCGCGAGCTTCGGGTCCATCCCGAGTACCGGTGCGAAGACCGCGCCGATCGCGATCGTCGACGTGACCGCGATCATCATCGCGTACGCGGCCACGACGAAGGCGCTGATCAGCTTCGCCGCGCGGCCGTACCTGTGCTCCAGTGCCTCGGACACCGTGACGACGCCGAGCCGGGAGAGGCGGGTCGACATCAACACACCGAGTGCCATCACGCCGAGGCCGATCATGAACACCAGCCACATGCCCGAGATGCCGTGCTGGTAACCGAGTCCGACGCCACCGATGGTCGACGCACCGCCTAGGACAACGGCGCTGAGCGTGCCCACGTACATGACCGGTCCGAGGCGTCTGCCCGCCACGAGGAAGTCCTCGGCGCTGCGAGCCCGCCGTAACCCCCAGTACCCGGCACCCGCGATGACCACGAAGTAAGCAATTATCACGATTGTGTCGAGCATCGGCCGGCCTCCCAGCAACGGTGTGTGGGTGTGCCAGGGAAAGTTTGGTCCGGCGCGCGCGAGTTGGCAACAGCTGTTGCCGCGGGATCAGCGTCCGATTCCGGTGAGCAGGGTAGCGACGACCGGCTCGATCGCGGGTTCGGTCGGGCTCGTGTCGGGCTGCAGTAGGCCGGCGAGCACGGTGTCGTGACAGATGCCGACGAGCATTGCTGCGGCGGTGTCGACGTGGGCGTCCGGATCGAGCCGGCCGAGTGCCCGCTCGGCGCGCAGGTAGTCGGTCAGCCGGTCGCGCCACTGTTCGCCGTGCTCGTCCAGCTCCGCGAACCTGGTGAGCACGGTGGGTCGGTTGAGCAGCCCGGCGAACGCCGGCAGGATCGCCCGGTGCATGGTCAGGCCGTACGCGAGGTACGCACGGAGGTTGGCTTCGACGGTGCCGGCGCCGGGGTCTGGAAGCGGGGCCAGGCTCTCCTCGACGGTGCGGACGTGGGTGCGCAGCGCGGTGGCGATCAGCTCTTCCCTGTCGGTGAAGTGGTTGTAGAGCACGCCGTCGGCGACGCCGGCCTCGCGGGCGATCGCGCGTACGGTGAGTCCTGCCGTCCCGTGGCTGGCGATGATGCGTTCGGTGCTGGCGATCAGGTGCTCGCGCAGGCTCGGGCTGTCGTCGTCGCGCAGTGCCGCTGCTCTCCTGGGTGACATGTCGCCCGTCAGGAGTGCGCGGGAGCGGCGGCGGTCACCAACCACGCGGTGCCGCGCAGGCGGACCGCGTCGGGCTCGGCGAAGTCGCGCAGCGCGGCGGTGAGCGCGTCGCGGGCCTGCGCGGCGGACTCCGCGTCCACCTGGCCCAGGTGGTACCTGACCGGTCCCCAACCGGTGATGAACTCGGCCGCGTCCGCGACGTCGCGCCCCCAGATCTGGTCGACCTCGACGCGCGTGCAGGTGACGTCCTCGAACCCGGCGGCGGCCAGCACCGACCGGGTGTGCTCGGGGTCGGCCAGCGACGTCGGGCCGCTCCCGTCCTCGCCCGTGGGCCGAGGCAGGTACGGGCCCATCGCGCCGAACACCGTACCGAGGTCGGTGCCGGTGAGCGCGGTCATGCACGCGAACGCGAGCCGTCCCGCAGGGCGCAGGGCGCGGCGGATGTTGGCGAACGCGGCGACCGGGTCGGCGAAGAACATCACGCCGAACCGGCTCATCGCGACGTCGAACGCAGCGTCGGGGAACGGGTACACCTGCGCATCGCCATGCTCGAAGGACACGTTGGGAACCTGCTCCGCCGCGGCGCGGTCGCGCGCCCGCGCGAGCATCGGCCCCGACAGGTCCAGACCGGACGCGTGCCCCAGCCGCGCCCGACGCGCTGCCAGCCGGGTCAGCTGGCCGTTCCCGCAGCCGACGTCGAGTACCCGAGCCCGCTCGCCGATCGCGGCGGCCTCGAGCAGGGCGTCGTTGAAGCCGCTGTTCACCGCGTCGTAGCGGTCCTGGTGGGCGGCCCAGTGCTCGCCCTCGTACCCGTTCCACGCCTCCGCCTGCGCGGTGTTGACGATGCCTGCCACCTGGATATCCTCCGACCACCAAGGTTCTGAACAGATGTTCATGACCGTCTGTTCAGAATCCTTCATCGACGAGCCACTGTCAACCGCGCCTGCGCCGGGTCAGCAGCAGGACGCACGCGACGGCGCCGAGCGCCACGGTGACGAGTCCCGAGCCGCCGAGCGTCGCCTGCGGGCCGAATGCCGTGGTGGGCGGTCCGCCGAGCGCCGTGCCGAGCGGCGACGCGGTGAGCAGCGCCGCGCTTCGGGCGGCGAGCATCGCGGCCAGGTGCTGCGGCGGCGACTTCTCCTGCATGAGCGTCACCGAGAGCGCGACGAACGGTCCGTAGATCGCGCCGCCGACCGTGAAGCACGCGACGGTGACGGCCGTCGGCACGTCGAACCCGAACGGCAGCAGTGTGAGCCCCCAGCCGACCACGATGGCGACCGTCACCGGCCAGAGCGGCAGTTGCCGCAGCGCGCCGACCGCGATCCCGCCGAGCACTGCGCCGATGCCGAACAGCATCCAGTAGAGGCCGAGCAGCGTGCCCGGTGCGTGTAGGACGTCGGTCACGTGCAGCGGTAGGGCGACCTCGACCGGGCCGTAGAGGAAGTTGAAGAACCAGGTGAGCGTGAGCAGCCCGAGCAGCTCGGGATGCGACCGCAGCAACGCGAGCCCGCCGCGGGCGGCCGTCTGGTCGACGGGGGAGACGTGCCCGGACGACGGCAGCCTGATCCGCGCGACGAGCACCGCAACGAACACGTAGGTGAGAGCGTCCAGGCCGAGCACGAGCGCCGAGCTGACGTACGTCACGAGCACACCGGCGATCGCGGGCCCGGCGATCGTGGCGGCGAAGTTGACCGAGCTCACGAGGGTGTTCGCGGCGAGCCGCTGCTCGTCCGGCAGCAGCTCGGCCAGCAGGGTGTACTTGCCAGCGCTGCCCCATGCGTGCAGCAGCGAAGAGACCGCGAGCACCACGACGTACAGCGGCGGCGTGAGCAGTCCGGCGAGCCAGGCGAGCGGTACGGCGCCGAGGAACACACCGCGCACCACGTTGTCGGCGAGCAGCAGCTGCCTTGCCGGTACCCGGCGCAGCCGGCGACCGAGCACCAGCGCGCCTACTACGCCAGGCAACGTGTACGCGGCCACCGCGCCGCCCACCCACAGCCCTGCGGTCGCCTGTGGCGCGAGCTCGATGGCGAGCCACGCCACCGCGACGAAGCTCATCCCGTCCCCGAGGTACGAGACTGCGAAGCCGAGGATCAGCCGCAGGAACACCCGGTTGGCGAGCACCGGGCGGTAGGCGGAGGGGACGAGACGCCAGACCACCGTCGACCGCGGTTCAGCTCAGCGCAGGCGGCTACGTCAGTTCTCAGCTCACGGCTTTCTTCACGAGCGCGGCGATCTTTGCCTCGTCGGCGGCGGTCAACTCCGTCAGTGCGAAGGCGGTCGGCCACATGGAGCCTTCGTCGAGGTTCGCCGGGTCGTTGAAGCCGAGCGTCGCGTACCGCGACTTGAACTTGTCTGCGCCCTGGAAGAAGCAGAGGACCTTGCCGTCCTTGGCGTACGCGGGCATCCCGTACCAGATTCTCGGCGCGAGGGTGGGAGCGCTGGCCGTTATGACGGCATGGAGCCGCTCGGCCATGGTGCGATCCGGTTCCGGCATCTCGGCGATCTTCGCGAGCAGGTCGCTCTCCCCGTCGGCCTTGCCGCCGCGACGTCCCTTCAGCTCCTTGGCGCGCTCCATCATCGCGGCCCGTTCCTCGTCCGTGAATCCCGGAGAAGTCTTCTTCGCGCTCTTCTTCGCGGCCTTTCGTTCAGCCATGATGTCTCCATCCATCGTGCGGGGCGGTATTTGCTGTCACCCTAGTCGCGGCCCTGAACCCGTGCTTCTCGATTCCTGATCGCTCTGGTCGACCTGTTTCGCGCCACATAGGCTGTGCCCATGGCCATCCTGCACCGCGCTACCGTCACGCCGAGCAAGCCAGAACTCGTCGAGTCGTGGCTCGACCAGCAGCCGTGGGGCGGCTCCGGCGAGATCGAGACGATCGGGAGTTACCGCTTCGACGATCCCGAGGGGGAGGTCGGTGTGGAGGCGATGCTCGTGCGCCGTGCAGGGCGTGTGCTGCAGGTGCCGATGACCTACCGTGCCGCGCCGCTCGAGCATGCGGAAGCACACCTGATCGGAAGGGCGGAGCATTCCGTCCTCGGGACGCGCTGGGTCTATGACGGGACCAGGGATCCGGTGGCACTGGAGTGCTTCACCCGTGCGCTGGCCGGCGAGCAGGAGCAGGCAACCCTAGATGAGTGATTCCTTGAAGGGTGTGGTCGGCGCGGCTGCGGAGACGTGGGGCGGAGGGTGTTCAAGATCGATGTGTGACCAAAGAACTGAACACCCTCCTGACAGCACTGTATGTGGTGGTCGACGATCACGTG